>NZ_CACZDK010000020.1 GCF_902779965.1 Fibrobacter succinogenes
CGAAAAGTGCGGCACCAAGGAAGTCGAACGCCGTAACCTCAAGCAGTGGCTCATGCGCATCCCGCTGTATGGCGACCGCCTGCTGAAGGGCCTCGACAAACTCGACTGGCCGCAGGGCGTGAAGGACATGCAGAAGAACTGGATCGGCAAGAGCTACGGCGCCGAAGTGGACTTTGCCATTGCCGACGCTAACGGCAAGCCGACCGAAAAGAAGCTCCGCGTCTACACGACCCGTTGCGATACGCTGTTCGGTGCTACCTACATGGTGGTGGCTCCGGAACACGCGATGGTGCCGGAACTCACGACTGCCGAACAGAAGGCCGCCGTGGAAGAATACGTGCACGCCGCCGCTCTCAAGAGCGACCTCGACCGTACGGAACTCGCTAAGGAAAAGACCGGCGTATTCACCGGTTCTTACGCCGTGAACCCGCTCACCGGCACGAAGATTCCGGTGTGGGTAGCCGACTACGTTTTGACGGGCTATGGCACCGGCGCTATCATGGCCGTGCCTGCTCACGATACCCGCGACTTCGATTTCGCGAAGAAGTTCAACCTCCCGGTGATCTGCATCATGGAACCGGACGCAAGCTGCCCCGAAGATGTTCGCCCGAAGGTTCTCGCTGGCGAAGCTTGCTGGGCTGCCGACGGCACTTACATCAACAGCGAAAATGCAACGCTCTGCCTGAACGGTCTCAACAAGAAGCAGGGTATCGCCAAGGTCATCGAATGGCTCGAAGCCAACAAGATCGGTAAGGCTACCGTGAACTACAAGCTCCGCGATTGGCTCTTCAGCCGTCAGCGCTACTGGGGTGAACCGTTCCCGATTATCCACTGGGAAGATGGCGAAATCTCTACGGTGGATGACGCCGAACTTCCGGTGCTCTTGCCGGAACTCAAGGACTACAAGCCGGGTGACGGCGGTCAGTCTCCGCTCGCGAACGCCACCGAATGGCTCCAGGTCGTCGATAAGAACGGCCGCAAGGGTATTCGCGAAACGAACACCATGCCGCAGTGGGCAGGTTCTTGCTGGTATTACCTCCGCTACATTGACGCTTGCAACGGTGATGCATTTGTGGCAAAGGAACTTGAAAAGTACTGGATGCCCGTGGACCTCTACGTGGGTGGTGCCGAACACGCCGTGCTCCACCTGCTCTATAGCCGCTTCTGGCACAAGGTTTTGTTCGACCTCGGCCTCGTCTCTACCGACGAACCGTTCCAGAAACTCTTCAACCAGGGCATGATTCTTGCCTTCGCTTACGAAGATGCCGCAGGCTCCAAGGTCCCGACCGACGAAGTTGAAGAAAAGAACGGCAAGTTCTTCAAGAAGGGTACTGATATCGAACTCAAGCAGATTGTGGCTAAGATGAGTAAGTCCCTCAAGAACGTCGTGAACCCCGATGACGTTGTCCGTGACTACGGTGCCGACAGTCTTCGCTTGTACGAAATGTTCATGGGCCCGCTCGACGCCGTGAAGCCGTGGCAGACCAAGGGCATCGAAGGCATGAACCGCTTCCTCGGCCGCGCCTGGCGTTCTGTTGTCGGCGACAGCGATGAAGCCCCGGTCTTCGTTGACGAAGCCGCTCCGGAAGCTATCGAAAAGGTGATGCACCAGAGCGTTATCAAGGTCACGAACGACATTGAAAATATGAGCTTCAACACTGCCATCAGCCAGTTGATGATCTTCAATAACGAAATGATGAAGATGGACAAGCGCTACCGCGAACCGTGCGAAACGTTCGTCAAGCTCTTGCACCCGTTTGCCCCGCATATCGCCGAAGAAATGTGGAGCATCCTCGGTCACGAAGGCTCGCTCACGAACGTCGCCTGGCCGGAAGCCGACCACTCCAAGGCCGTGGAAAATACCGTCGAAGTCGTGTTCCAGGTGAACGGCAAGGTCCGCGCCAAGGCTTCTGTTGCTAAGGACTTGGACAAGGCTGCCCTCGAAAAACTCGCTCTTGAAAACGAACGAGTAAAAGAATTTACCAAGGGAATGACTGTCGTCAAGTCGATTGTTGTGCCTGGTAAATTGGTCAATATCGTTGTCAAGCCAGCGTAACGAACGCATGAAGGATTGCCCCTGAGCCGAGTGTAGCGACCACGCTTGCGTGGGCATTACCGAGGCGATTGGGCAAGGGCTCGAAGAGCCCAATTTATGGCGGGTAAGACCGTCGTGAAGTCCATCGTGCTCCCGGGCAAGTTGGTGAATATTGTGGTGAAGTAACGATACGTCATTGCGAGGAGCCGAAAGGCGACGAAGCAATCAATAGCATTAATAAAAGGCCGTAGCAATTCGCTGCGGTCTTTTGTTGTTCTAAGTTTTAGGTTACACGTTTATTCGCACTTGAATCCTTGCAGTTCCAGCCCAGCGCGAATTTCGCCGTAGGTGGATGTGCGTTTCATATCCATCGCTTTCATGAAACGGCAATCGTTGTCGATGTGCATTTGGAATCCGGCCATAGTCGGGGTGACTTCGCCTTTGCCGCTTGCGCGTATGTGTGCCATCATTTCTTCGCGCTTGTCGCTCATTTCGGGCGGAACGAATACGTCCGTAACGATATCGACGTTCTTGATTTCGGTATCGCCGAAGACGAATGAAATGGTAACGAGATTCTTGAGTCCGTGGAACTGGCCGTTGACTTTACAGACAAGGTTTCTATCTTTGCCTGTCTTTTTAGCGGGCTTCTTGGCGGGCTGTGGTTTTGCCGTGTTTGCGCTAGGCGTGTAATCGAGCGCTTGCAGTAGCTGTTCTTCTTTGACGACTCCGACGAGGCGGTTTACGATTTGTCCGTCTTTGATGAGGAAAAATGTTGGGAACGCTTGAATCGGGAGCGTGTTCTTGATTTTTTCGATGTTGGGTTCATCGATGCCCACGGATGCAACTTTGATGTCGCGGTAATTTTTCGCGATACCGATAAGCGTCGGGATCATCACGAGGCACGGTGGGCAACTGGTCGATGAAAATTCCAAGATGACCGGCGTTTTGGAGTGCAGAATTTCTTTTTCGAAATTGCTGTCATCTACTTTGACGATGCGGATGTCTTCGTCTGCTGCGATGCTCTTTGCGTTTGCGGCGCCTTTGGCTTGAACCTGCGAAACGCTACCTACGGCAAGGATTGTGGCTGTTGCAAATGCGATTGCGTTTGAGAGAAAACTATTTTTAAAAATGTTCATGTGAGTAACCTTGTTTCTCTATTGAAAATTTTATTAAGAACGACTTTGCGTATTGTAATTATTCCTTCAAATAATAACTTTTTTCGAAGGAAAAATTTTACTGTTTTATATATTTTATTAAATGAAATGTAGATGTAATCTACCGATTAAAGGATTTGCTTTATGGAATGGAACGCAACGGTCAAAAGCAGAATTGAGTCACGTTTGATGGATAAGGAAAAATCGCTTGCAGAATATGCTTGCAAGTCGACGGATGCAGTTCGTTTCCGTGAGATGCAAGATGATGTTCGTCCGAATTTTTCTAGAGATGCAGATAAAATAATCCATTCTTATTGCTATAGCCGATATATCGATAAAACTCAGGCTTTTTATCTTGTTGAAAATGATCATATCACACATCGTGTTTTGCACGTGCAGTTGGTATCGAAAATTGCAAGAACCATTGGGCGTTTTTTAAATTTGAATGAAGACTTGATTGAAGCAATTTCGCTAGGGCATGACGTTGGCCATACGCCTTTTGGACACGATGGCGAAAGGATTGTCTCGAATTTTTTGCAGGATTGCGGCGAAGGGATTTTTGAACACAATGTACAAAGCTTTAGGCTTTTCCATGACCTCGAAGCGTACGGTAAAGGCTTGAATCTCACAGCGCAAGTGCTCGATGGAATCATCTGTCACAACGGCGAAGTTCTGGAGAACGAATATGGCTGTAATCGCAGCAAGACTCCCGAAAAGTTGCTGGAAGAATACAAGAACAGCTTGAGTGGAACGCTGAAGTCGAAAGAGATGGTTCCGATGACATTGGAAGGTTGCGTCATGCGAATCTCGGACGTGATTGCTTACGTTGGTCGTGATGTCAAGGACGCTCTCATCTTGAAATTGATTAAGCCTGAGGATGTTCCAAAAGAAATTACGGAGATTCTCGGTGACGATAATGAAAAAATCGTCAATACGCTCATCACAGACCTTGTCAACAATAGTATTGATAAAGATTCGTTGAGCTTTTCGTCGGACGTCTTTAACGCTCTTGATCAATTGAAAAAATGGAATTACGATAATATTTATACGAATCCGAAAAAGTCATCTCAGGACGAAAAAATAAGGACGATGTTCCGGGCTGTTTTTGAAACATGTCTGGATGAACTCCGTACGGGCGTGAAAAAGGCGACGGGAATCAATCACTGGTATGAAAAAATGAGCGAAAAGTACAAGGATACGAATTCGTTACCGCGCGTTGTTGCCGATTACGTTTCTGGAATGACGGATGACTATTTGATGAATGTCTACAAGGAAATTGTAATTCCAAAATCATTTGGAATCAGTTTCGAAGGAAAATGATGAATTTATCAAAAATGCCCAGCTGGTTTGGCTGAGCTTTTAAGTTGAAATTCATTTATTTGTTATTTCTTTTCCGCGATTTTTTCTTCCTTGTCCTTGGGCAGCACGAGGTTTAGAGCAACGGCGAGGAGGAATACGACGGCGACGCAGTTTTCGGCGAAGATAATCTGGATTGTTTGCGGGAAAATCTGGAACATCTTGGAGGCCGAAGTAAAGCCGAGGCCGATGCTCAGCGACATGCTGACGATGATCATGTTGCGCTGCGAGAATCCGCTCTTGGCAATCATGCCAAAACCTGCGAAAAGGATGGAGCCGAACATCATGATGGTGCAGCCGCCGAGAACCGCTTGCGGGATGGTCGTGAGGAGTGTGCCGATAGGCGGGAAAATGCCGCCGAGAATCATGATGCCAGCGCTTGTCGCAATCGCAAAGCGATTCACGACGCCGGAAAGCGAAGCGAGCCCGACGTTCTGGCTGAAGGATGTAATTGGTGTACAGCCGAAGATGCCGGAGATGGTGCTTACGAAACCATCGCAGCTGATAGCTCCGCCCATTTCGGCTTTGTGGATTTGACGCTTGAGGGCGCCGCTGCAAAGTGCGCTCGAGTCACCGACCGTTTCTGTCGCGGAGACGAGGTAAATCGCGACAACGGAGAGAATAGCGCCGAGGTGAAATTCTGGAGTGAATGGGAGAATCTTCGGGAGCGCGATGATGCTGCAGTTGGAAAGTCCGGAGAAGTCTACCATGCCCATGCAAAGCGAGAGAATGTAACCGACGATGAGGCCGACCAAGACGGAAAGCGAGCGCAAGAACCCTTTCGCAAAAATTTGCGTGAGCAAACAGGTGAGGAGCGTAACGCTACCGACAATCCAGTTCTGCGCGGAACCGAAATCAGCGGCGCCTTGGCCGCCAGCGAATGAGTTTGCGCCGATGGGCAAAAGCGAGAATCCGATGGACGTGACGACTGTGGCCGCGACGATGTGCGGGATGAGCTTGAGCCAGTATTTAGCGCAGAGGCCGAGCAAGCCTTCGATGATGCCGCCTACGATGACTGCGCCCATGAGCGCACCCATGCCCTGCGTAGTTCCGATGGAAATAGAAACGGAAAGGAATGTAAAGCTGATGCCCATCACGATGGGGAGTCTGGAACCGATTTTCCAAACGGGGTAGAGCTGGATGAGCGTACCGATGCTCGCAATAATCATGCAATTTTGGATAAGCGAAGCGGTGATGCCCTTTTCGATTCCGACAACATTGGCAAGGATGATGATGGGCGTTATGTTGCTCACGAACATGGCGAGTACATGCTGTAAGCCGAAAGGTATCGCCTGCAAAAGAGGAATGCGACCGTCAAGTTGATAAATGTTGTCTGAAGTCTTCATGGCAAGCCTCGTTTACTGTTCGCGGAACTTGATAAATCCTGTTTCGGCGTCCATGCTATCGACGATGGCTATGGATTCCAGGCGTACGCCTGCGGCGCGGAGCTTTGCACCACCGGGCTGCATGCCCTTTTCGATGGCGATGCCGACTCCGACGAGTTCGGCGCCTGCTTGCCTCACGAGATCGATGAGCGCCTTGCTGGCTTCCCCATCGGCGAGGAAGTCGTCAACGATGAGAATCTTGTCGGTCGGCTTGAGGTAGGGGCGCGAAACAAAAATATCGTTGAACTTTTTGTGCGTGAAGGAGTATGCCTTTGCCACGTATTTGTCGTCGGTGCTGTTGACGGTCTGGCCTTTTTTGGCAAAGACGACTGGAACATCGTTCAAGTAAGCGATAAATGCCGCGATGGCGATGCCGCTTGCTTCGATGGTGAGAACCTTGTTGAATTCTACGTCGGCAAATCGACGCTTGAATTCTTCGCCGATTTTATGCATTAGGCGAATATCAATTTGATGGTTTAGGAAACTGTCAACCTTAAGAACGTTGCCTGGCTTGACGACGCCATCGGCAAGGATTTTCTGCTCAAGAAAGTTCATGTTTGAAATCTAGCAAAAAGCTCGATTTTGGCAATTATTCGAAATGCTTACATTGCGGAATGATGTTGTCAGAATTTCCCTAGAAGTGGGCGAAAAGTCGAGAGTGAGGCTTTATTTTGGATGGGACCGCTCAAAAGTGATTAAACTGATTAATCAGTGATCAAAGGTGATTAATCACTTTTTCTCAATTTGCAATTTGCCGTTTTTTGCGTGAAAACGACGGTTTTCCTGTTGGCATGAATGTTGCAAATGTATCTGAGTTTGAAATTGCAGCTCTTGACAGCGTATCAAAAAGGAGATACATTTGTAATGAGAGAAATTTTAGCTTATGAGGGTCCTAGCTTTACTATAGAATGGTATTACGATGAAAATGGAATAAGTCAGGCTTTAGATTATTTTAATAGATTAGGTGATACGCAAAAACGTAAAGTGCTGATGCTGTTTAAAAGAATGGGTGATTCAGGAAAAATCTCGGATATAACAAAGTTTAGAAATGAAGGTGATAAAATTTATGCATTCAAACCGCAACCGGACCGATTCCTTTCCTTCTTTTTTATGGGAAAGAAAATTATTGTGACGAATGCATTTTGCAAGAAGTCTCTAAAACTTCCTGAAAGCGAAAAACAAAGAGCAATATTTTCTATGCAAAGTTATAACACTCGTGTGCAAAAGGGAGAATATTATGAAGAAGGCTGAATCGACATTTGAAAGGATCATGTCCGACCCGAAACAAAAGAAAGCCTTTGAAAAGGAATATGCAAATTTCCTTTTGTCTGAGCTTATATTAGATGCAATGGCGGAACAGGATGTTAGTGTTCGTGCTTTATCGAAAGCTTCTGGAATTTCGACATCGGTGATTCAAAATTTACGTGCAATGCAACCGATGAACATAACCTTAAAGACGCTAAATGCGTTGCTTTCGTCTCTTGGTTATGAACTTGTTGCTCGAAAAGGTCGGCACTACGTAAATCTTTCAACGCTGTGAGGGCCGCGAGGAAAGTTTGATTGTTATAGACTCTCGTTGCTGCGGCGATTGTGCTTTGAAGAAAATGAAATAAGTAATCCCAATGAACGATGGTGATTGATTTACTAAGTCTCTTTTGGAGGAGGTTAATGAACTTCCTCCATTTTTTGTAAGCATTCTCTTGAATGTTCTTGATTTGAAGTGACATTTTGAAAAGTAAGTTTATGAGAGGGGCTGAAATAAAGTATTTTAAAGATGTTGTATGACATCGACCATTGAATATTATAATAGAAATGCTCTAGAGTATTCTCGTAGCACTGTTTGTGTTGATTTTTCTGCGACGCAGGAGCGGTTCTTGCGATATATGCCATCGTATGCGAAAATTCTCGATTTTGGATGTGGTTCTGGTCGAGATACCAAATATTTTTTGGATAAAGGTTATGACGTTGATGCTGTTGATGGTTCTAGGGAATTTTGCCGATTGGCAAGTGCCTATACGGGAATTCCTGTTAAGCAGTTGTATTTTCAAGAATTTGCATCAGTAAATGAATATGATGGAATTTGGGCTTGTGCCTCTATTCTCCATTTGCAATGGGATGACTTGATTTCCGTATTGCATAAAATGGCCGTTGCGCTGAAAAATACTGGAGTAATTTATACATCCTTCAAGTATGGTGATTTTTCTGGCGAACGTCAAGGTCGCTATTTTATAGATTTTACGGAAAATCGTCTAAATGAAATGCTTACACTTGTTCCAGAATTACAATGTAGAGAATATTGGATTTCTACAGATGTTAGACCGAATAGGAAAGACGAAAAATGGATGAATATAATTCTTTCCCACAAAGCCTAGCTTTAGATATTAGTTCGCCTTATTGTAATCAGCTTGATGTCGAGTGTTTTTCGCTCATGATGAAAAATCCGACATATTGCTACAAGTTTTACTGGCTTGAGGCGATTGTCAAACTTATTGATGAAGATTTTGTGCAGTCGACATTCGATGCTATTATCGATGAGATGATTGCAAATGTCTGGTACACTGTGTTGGAATATCATGTCCACTTGAGCGGGATGCTGAAAGGAAAATTTCGTGATGCTTTGGAACTTGCCATCGTGCAGTTGGCTGCGAAAAGTGAACTCCCATCCAATGCCTCGAAGGTCGAAATCAAGAACGCCATTAAGCAATATAACACAGATATAAAAAAGTATAAAGTTGCGTTAACTAAATACGTACCCTATCGTGCTCTGGCTGGATTCTACGATCGTTACGAACAGGGAGGTGGTGCGAAAGTTAATTGGAATAGTGCCTCGGAAATTGTCAGATATACGCAAGCTGTGAATCGTCGTATTTTGCTGCCGTACACCTTTGACGAAGGCTCGCAACTGAATCGTGTCGTTGTGTTCAATCCCGTTTGGAAGCAATATATCCAAGATAATTCTGTTGCGTTACTCGGATGGATTCAACATGAAAAATCCAAGTGGCTGCAGGTCAACAATCCCGAAGTCCCTGGGATTGTATATAAGCTCTCGCCTATGGATGCGAGTGCTCGAAAACTTGAACAAGTCCGTAAACTATGGGAAATAATCCTGCAACGAGAAACGATTCTTGACATCTATACAAACAAGCCTATTGAAAATGATTACGATATTGACCATTTTATTCCATGGTCGTTCGTGATGAACGATGAATTGTGGAATCTGATTCCGATGGATTCTTCGTTAAACTCTTCCAAGAATAATCGCCTGCCGCATTGGACATTTTTCAACCGATTTGCTGACAACCAATATGAAATGTACCGTTTGATGTGGGATGACGAATTCGTTCGCAGCCGCTTCGAGAAATGCTACCGCGACAACATCCATTCAATATGGGCGGAGACAGAATTGTTCAAACCCGGTAACAGTAAGAATGAATTTGTCAACATTTTACGGAAGAACATGCAACCTGTGTATGATTCCGCAAGGCGGCAAGGATATGAAATATGGAAATTTAAGGGGTGATGGTTGTCGCTAGGTATGTTTGTTTTAATAATTGTATTGCTAGTAATATTTGTTGCTTGTTATGTAGCTCATCGAAAACGGCTTGCTAAAGAATTTGAAGAAAAAGTACGGAGTTTCATAGAAATATGTGATTCGTTTTTCGTTGAATTTGACGGGTTATTTAAGCATTATATTCAGGATGCTGAAAGAGACGCTTTTATTTTAAAGTATAAAGCGTTGTACCTTGAATTGCAAAGGTATAGTGGCATTCCGTCAAAAGTTGAAGATTTTGTAAAGCTAGAAGATTTTAAGAAAAAGTACAAGGATTTCCCAGGACTCGTTATAGAGTCGAATGTGGTAATCAAATGCAAAGAGTTATTGGTTAAAGTTGAACCATTTTTTGTTGAATTTGATGAAATATTGAAACGTTATATTCAAGACTCTGAAAGGGATACTTTTATTTATAAATACCAAGCTTTGTATTTTGAATGGCTAAAGTACAGTTCAATTTCTTCGAAAACAAATACTTTTATAAAATTGGAAGAGTTCAGAAGAAAATACGAGGATTTTCCAAGGCTCGTTTTTGCGTCAAATGCAGAGATTAAACGCAAAGAAAATCTCAAGTTGCTTTTGCAATTTGTGAACATTTTCTTTGATGAACTTGATTTCTTGACTAGTCGTTATGTTACAGACTCTGATGGAAAAATATTTTATCAGAAATGGAAAAAATTGTCTCAAGATGTTGCTATTTGTAATTTGAATGTGAATGATGAAGAGTATGGGAAAATAAGTCATTTTGAAATAATCTATGAGAATCTTTTTAATTATTTAGAAAAAGCGAATAAATCGTTTATTGTGCGGGAATCGCAAAAATATGATTATCTGTTTTCCAACATAGATGGAAAGTCCTTAGATATGCAACAAAGAGAAGCAGTCATAACCGATGAAGATAGAATTCTTGTTTTGGCAGGGGCGGGTAGTGGAAAAACGCTGACGATTGCAGGTAAGGTCAAGTATTTATGTGACGTAAAGAATATAAGTCCGGAAGAAATACTGCTTATTTCGTTTACGAAAAAATCTGCTCAAGAAATGACCGATAGAATTCAGGGAAAGTTGGGAATCCCTGTTAAATCAACAACTTTTCATAAATTGGGTCTTGATATAATCAAAAGTGCTGTTGGAAAAAGGCCTGACGTTCTTGATGAATCTCTTTTTAATGAATTTATACATAACTTTTTTGAAAAAGAATTGGTTGATTATCCTGAATTGGTAAAAAATTTGATTGAGTATTTTGCATACTATATTGATATCCCTAAGAATATGGAGGATTATTCGTCATTAGGTGAATTGTATGAGGCCGAAAAAAACGTGGATTTGGAAACGCTTAGGTCGAAATATGATCAAGAGAAGTATACTCAAGAAGAAAAAATAAAGAAGTCGCAGAATCATACAACGCTAAAAAATGAAAAAGTAAAAAGTCTCGAAGAAGTTCAAATCGCAAATTTTCTTTTTTTAAACGGCATAAATTACGAATATGAAAAACTCTACCCGTTTGAAAATCCTGACCCCTTGCGAAAAACGTACAGACCTGATTTTTATTTGAAAGATTATGATATTTATTTGGAACATTTTGGAATAACGAGGAACAATACGGTTCCATGGCTTTCTCCCATTGAAGCTCAAAAATATTTAGAAGGAATTGATTGGAAAAGAGAACTTCATAAGCAGAATAATACCAAGTTGATTGAAACCTATTCATACTACAATTCTGAAGGGGTGCTTTTACAAAAGCTTGAAGAGCTTTTGAAACAAAATGGAGTTGTTCTGAAATCACGAGACTTCATGGATATTTTCAATACTGTTTATGCAACCAAGACGAATAAGTTTTTTTCTGAGTTTGTGAAGCTGTGCGGAACGTTTATTGTACTTTTTAAGTCTAATAATTATACAATAGAAACAATTGATAATTGGAAAGATTGGCTTTCGTCAGAAGATAACAAATTCTTGCAAAGAAGAAACAACACTTTTTTGAATATAATAAGAGTAATATTGGAAGAATATCAAAAATACTTAATAGCCAATAATTCAATTGATTTCTCGGATATGATAAACAACGCAACAGAGAATGTTAATGCTGGTTGCGATATTCCTTTGTATAAATATGTGATTGTAGATGAATATCAAGATATTTCAAAGGCAAGATTTAATTTGTTGAAGGTGATTGTTGATAAAACAAAAGCAAAGTTATTCTGTGTAGGGGATGACTGGCAATCTATATATCGATTTGCCGGTAGCGATATTTCATTATTCACTGATATTGCAAAGTATTTTGGAAAAACGAAAATATTAAAAATTGAGAAAACATATCGTAATTCGCAAAAATTAATCGATGAAGCATCGCGTTTTATTTTGCAAAATCCGCTCCAACTCAAGAAAAGTTTACGCTCCGATAAAAAGTTAGATTATCCCCTTGTTTTTTGGGGGTTCGACGACAATCCGAAAAATGCGTTACAAGCGATAATCAATAAAATTGCTTTGGATTATGGAACGAATTCGTCCATTTTACTTTTGGGACGAACGAATTACGATATAGAAATTGCAAAAGATACAGGCTTGTTCCGAAAGATTCGGAAAAATGGTGTAGATGCACTAGAGTACATTCAGAATCCGAAGTTGCAAATACAATTCCTTTCTGTTCACAAATCAAAGGGCTTGGAAGCGGATAATGTTATTTTGCTGAATTTTAGAAATGACAAACTTGGATTCCCGAATCAGATAATTGATGATCCTGTTTTGAACTTTGTTCTTACAAATGCAGAAGATTACAGATTTGCAGAAGAACGTCGTCTGTTTTATGTTGCTATTACCCGAACTAAAAATAGAACCTATGTCCTTGTGGACAACAAGAATCCATCGCTTTTTTTCAAGGAATTCTCAGAATCTACATCAGTATTCTTTAAATCAACAAGGAGAAAAATTAGCGAAAAGCAGACGAAATGCCCTCTTTGCAAAACTGGAGACTTGCTAAAAATTGAACATGATGGAAAATCTTTTGTGGGGTGCTCTAATTTTCCTCGGTGTCGGTATGCACAAAGAGACGTGACTATTTTGTCAAGTCCTAAAATATGTCCTGAATGTGGCGGTTTCCTTGTAAAACGGAAAGCCTATAATGGATATAATTTTATTGGATGTTCTAATTATCCTGCTTGCGGATATAAGGAAAAAATGTTTTGAAAATAGGGTAAGTAATTTAATAGCTAATATGTTTCTAATTGCCCATTGAGAAGATTAATAAGTCCTTTTCTGCGGTATAATTCTCTAAATCCCGATTATTTGAAAAGGTCATCGAGTGTAATTTCTTGATGTATGAGCTCGTTGTAGTAGGCGTTGTGTTGTGCGCCGAACGAGGATATTAGCACGATTTGGACGGCTTTTCTCGTTTTGGTGTTGTTTTCAAAAGCACCTCTTTTGTTCTTTAGATTCTCGTAGGATTTCTTATCGAGGGAGTATTTGTCCCTGCAATATTTCATCTCGCAAATGTCGATGATGCCGTCGTTACGGTCGATGACAAGGTCGATTTGTGCACCGTCGTTTCCGTCGCTGGCTTTGCTGAACCAAGATGCTGTGTTTGTCAATATTCCTGAAATCCCAAGAGCGCTTTTTATCTGGTCGATGTGTTGTAAGCACAGGCGCTCAAAAGCTAAACCGTACCACGTGTTTAGTGGGGCTGTATTTAGCGATTTGCTCCAGAACTGTTTGTCGATGTTTTTGTTTGTCGCCAAAAATTTGAAGTGGAACAGTACAAAGTTGTCTATAATCTGGAAAAGGGCACCTTTTTTTTCTTGGCCGATTTTATGGTATCTTTGAATGAATCCACATTGTTCCAGTTCTTCTAGAATTTTTGTAAGGGTGCCGTCGTTCTTTAAGTCTGGAGATTGCGTGAGCTGTTCGCGTGTGAGGCCTGCTTTTTTCTTGCAGAGTTCTTCCAATACTTTAAGGTGTAAAGATGGGTCTTTAAAGAGGGAGGCGAACATTTCCCTATATTCGTATTTTAATTTTGCGTCTTTATCGAAGAAAAGTCTGTCGATATTTTGCGGAAGGCTCTCCGTACGTTTCAGTAAACTCCAGTAAAATGGCACGCCTCCGAATATCATGTAGGCGTTGGCAATGTCTGTGCGAGAAAATCCCAGTTGGGCCGTTTTGGCAAATTTTTCGCATTCGCTAAGCGTGAAGGGTTCAAGATGGATGGTGCAGGTGAGCCTGTTGTGTAGACCTCCGTGGTTGTTGATGATTTTATTCGTAATCCATGATGTGGAACTTCCGCAGACGATTAAGACGATGTCCTGTTCTTTGCGGGCTGTTGCCCAGGCGTTCCAAAAATGCTCTAGCGCACTGACGAATCCTGATTTGGGTGTGTCAATCCACGAAAGTTCATCGATGAAAATGATCTTTTTTTTGTCCTCGGAATTTTGCAAAAAAGTTTGTAATGCGGTAAACGCTTCGCTCCAGTTCTTGGGAACAGGCTGTTTTGGGGCCCCGGCGGAGATTAGGGAATCTCTGAATGAGGATAATTGTTTTTTTAGAGGCTGGTCGGCGAGGCCTGTGTGCTGGAACGTAAAGTGGTAATTGAACGTTTCGCGGACGAGGTATGTTTTGCCGATTCGGCGTCTTCCGTAAATGGCGCAGAATTGGGATTCCCTGCTTTCGACTAAAGCGCGAAGTTCTTCTTGCTGTTTTGAACGTCCGATGAGCATTTTTTACCTCCGTTTATAGTTTAATATAACAAAAACCTCTTTATAATTCTCTAAATGTCCTCAAAAACATTACATTTAGAGAATTATAAGCACTTTTTTGCGGTATAACTCTCTAAATGTGCGTTTTTGCGACTTTCCCCCAAAGCCCCAAAAACAAAAATGTCCGCTCGCTGGCGGACATAAAATTGTTTTTTTTACGATGGGCTTTAAATTTATTAGATAGGTTGCAGTCTTACAATTTTGATTCTTTCGGAAATTCCACATATCTGAACCATGGATCTTTACCTCCGTTAGCTGCTTCACGGGCACGCTTTTCGCGCATGCCTCGTTCAAATGCTTTTTGGAAAAATTCGTAATTCCGTAAGCGGCGGGCACGAGCTTCTGGAGTTTCGGGGTGCCTCTCCTGCATACGGGCGATAAACCGGCGAGCATCCTCGCCGAACAATAGCTTGCAAGCGAGTGTCGCAAAATTATGCTTGCATAATTTTATGATCGAGCAAATAGGCGGACGCCAAAGGCGTCAACATGGGGGTTTCTCTGACGGGTCTTGCCATGAGCTTCCTATTTGTTGATTGTTTGGATAAAACTAATCGATATATTAACGCCCGGCTAAGCCGGATGGCATCCTTTGAGGATCCGTGTTAAAATATAAAAAAGTCGAAAAGGAAAAACAATAGGGCGGATTGCGTGCTTTTCCTATAGCCTCTCCCTATATCTTTTCTTGCGTTTCTCATATTTTTGCAAAAATTATAAAAGTTTAGCCTTGACTAATTAGCCTTGGCTTACTAATTTTAGTCTTGTCTAATAAAATTAGGCGACGTTAACGTTTAAAGGATCATCGAATATGGAAAACAATCACGTGAAGCTTAGCCAGAGTCTCGAAGACTACTTGGAAATGGTGCACATGCTTCGCTTGGCAAACGGGATTGCCCGTGTCAAGGATATTGCCGCCGCCCTTTCTGTGAAGATGCCTTCTGTGGCTAAGGCGATTCTTGAACTTAAAAAGCTGGGTCTTGTGACTCAGGAACCTTACAGTGGCGTGGAACTCACGGAAGAAGGTCGCAAGGCGGCTGCCGATGTGCTGAACCGCCATATTCTTTTGAAGGGTTTTTTGATCCGTCTGGGCGTTTCCGAAGCGATTGCTGACAAGGACGCCTGCAGCATGGAGCATATTCTTTCTGCTGAAACTCTTTCGACAATTGAAGACTTCATGAAGAGGGGAAATGAAGGCGCTGTTGCGAAAAAGGCGAATGCTTTAAAGGCTAAAAAAGGAAAATAAAATGGGTTGTAATTGCGGTTGTGGAGGCAAAACCTCTACAAAGAAATGGGATCTTGAACCGAAGTTTTCTGACCTCAAAAAAGGTGATAAGGTAGAAATCCTCGGTTATAACGAAGGCGATGCCCGCTACAAGTCCAAATTGCTTTCTATGGGGCTTGTGCGTGGTGTGACGCTTGAAGTTTTGCAGGTGGCTCCTCTCGGTGATCCGATTGAAGTCAGTGTTTTGTCGTACCGTTTGTCGCTTCGCAAGCAAGAAGCGAACGTTCTTAAATTGAAGAGGGTCTAATGGCTCCGAAGCTTTTTACTATTGCAATTGCCGGTAACCCGAACTGCGGTAAAACGGCTCTTTTTAATGCTCTTACGGGTGCTCGCCAGAGTGTTGGGAACTGGCCGGGCGTGACTGTCGAAAAGAAGGAAGGATTTTTTGAACTCGGTAACCAGCACATCCGCGTGGTGGACTTGCCGGGTACTTACGCTCTCTTTGCGAATGCCGAAGACGAACGCGCCGCTGTCGATTACTTGCTCACTCGCGAAGCGGACCTCATTGTCAATATCATTGATGCCTCGAACATTGAACGTAACTTGTTCTTGACTTCTCAGCTTGTCGATATGCAGATTCCGATGGTGATTGCTGCAAACATGATCGACATTGCGGAAAAGCGCGGCTTGCATTTGGATTTGGATATCCTTGCTGAACGTTTTGGCGTGCCGGTGATTCCGCTTTCGGCCGTGAACGAAAGAAGTATCACGAACTTTATCAGCGAAATGGCTCATGTTGTCGCTGGCAAAAAGATGACTCCTAAGGCTATCCATTACGGCGAGAATGTCGAAAATGCCGTGAAGTATTTGGAACCGAAGGTTGAACCGGTTGCAAAGCTTTTGGATACGGATGCCCGCTGGGTTTCGCTCATGTACTTGGGCAACGAAAAGAGCTATGCAGACAAGTTTGCAGAAGCCAAGGTCCAAATCAACAAGGCCGAAGTGACCAAGATGCTGAACGAAGAAAGCGAATTTGCAATGGCAGATGCGCGCTACAGCTTGGCTCACGAAATTGCAGGTAAGACGATTCTTTCGAACCGTTCTAAGAGAACCTGGTCCGATAAGCTCGATTCTGTGCTTTTGAATCGTTGGGCGTCTCTCCCGATTTTCCTCTTGGTGATGTACCTGGTCTTCTGGGTGGCCGTCACAATCGGTTCTGCGTTCATCGATTTCTTTGATGTGCTGTTTGGTGCTATTTTTGTGGATGGTCTTGGCTACTTGCTCACGGATGTGCTCCATGCGCCTGGCTTTGTGTCTGCAATTCTCGCCGATGGTATTGGCGCCGGTATCCAGACGGTTTCGACGTTCATCCCGGTTATCTTCTTCATGTTCCTCTGCCTTTCGTTCTTGGAAGACTCGGGTTACATGGCGCGTGCGGCTTTTGTCGCGGACCGCTTCATGAGATTCCTCGGGCTCCCGGGTCGTGCATTCGTGCCGATGATGGTGGGCTTCGGTTGCGGCGTGCCGGGCATTATGGGTTCTCGTGTGCTCGAATCCAAGCGTGAACGTTTCCTCACGATTTTCCTTGTGCCGTTCATGAGCTGCGGCGCTCGCCTTCCGGTGTATGCGTTGTTTGCTGCGGCATTCTTTGGAGCCCAGGCTGGGACTGTAGTGTTTGCGCTTTATCTTGCGGGTGTTCTCTTTGCGATCGTGTACGGCTTGATTCTTCGCCGCTCCTTGTTTGTGGGTGAGGCTAGCAACTTTGTGATGGAGCTGCCGCCATACCACTTGCCGAAATTCAAGTCGCTCATGATCCACTCCTGGCTCCGTTTGCGCGATTACATTGTCCGTGCTGGTAAGGTGATTACGATTGCCGTTGCTATTCTCGGGTTCCTCAATAGCTTTGGTTTTGTAGATAAACTCTACACCGAAATCAATGGCGAAAAGACGGAAATCGTGAAGGCCGAAGAAGGTTACGCCATGGTGCAGGACGAAAAGGAAGTGCCGCTCCCTGAAGGTGTCGTGATTGACGAATCCAAGATTAAGACGGAAACGGAATTCACGGCTGGCAATGGGGATTCCGAAAACAGCTTGCTCTCTGCAATTGGTAAAGCGATTACTCCGATTTTTGAACCGTTCGGCGTTGAATCCAACAACTGGCCTGCTTCTGTGTCGCTGTTCACGGGTCTCCTTGCTAAGGAAGCTGTGATTGGTACGATGAACTCCTTGTACTCCATGGCGGGGCCGGGTGATGCAGTGACGAAAGGCGAAAAGGTAGTTGAAGGGGAAAGCCTTCCCCTCGCTCCCGCCTCTGACGCGGCGTCCGCTACCCCTTCTAGCGGGGACACCCCGCAACGCCCCATTGCAGACGAAAGACGAGAGACGAAAGACGAGAGAAGTGATGTAGTCGTTGCTGACTCTGCCGTCGCCGATAGCGCTGCTACGGAACGTCATCCTGAGCAAAGCGAAGGATCCAGTGACATTTCTGTTGCCGATGCTCCTGTTGATGGTTCGGCAAGCTCACCAACCGAAAAGCCTCTCATCGCTGGCGTGGACGAATGCCCGGCCGAAGAAGAGGAAGAAGGTGGTGCTCCGGATATTCTCGGTGCATTCAAGGAAGCCCTTGGCACGATTCCGGAAAACTTGAGTGAAGTCTTCGGCTCTCTCACGGACATTCTCGGAACATCTGGCGAACTCGAAGCGCAGAATGCCGCAGAGCTCAAGAAAGTCACACTCGATAAGATTCTTGAAGCCAAGGCGATTACTTGCGAAGAATATGCTTCTATCGAAACCTTCAGCGAAGATGAAGGTGCCGACAAGGCTCGTGAAGAGGTATTTGCAAAACTCGCTGCTGCAGGCCTCACGTTGAGTGAAGATGAAATCGGCGCTCTCGAAGAAGGTGACTTGAGTGAAACTGCTGACATCTATGCCAACCTCCGTTCTTACTTCCACAACCCGGACAAGAATGGAAATCCGGTAGACGGATTTAACTGGCAGGTGTTTGCGTTCTTGATCTTTATCTTGCTCTACGTGCCTTGCCTTGCTGCAATGGGCGTGGTCGTTCGCGAAATCGGTCTTGGTCTTGGTGTGTTGATGGCTGTGGTCCAGACGGTGCTTGCCTGGGCGGTCTCGATACTCCTCTACCAGATTCCGGTGGGCGGCGACAAGTTCTGGATTGTGTGCTCGATTGTTGTGCTTGTGGCGACATTCGTTTTCCTCAAGCTCTTCGGTATGAATGCAAATAAGAAAGGTCGATTTGAAGATTAAAATCTAAAGTCCAGTTTCATTTGAGTCAAGAATCATTAAGGGCCGATTGGCCAAAAGCCGTCGGCCCTTAATTAAACCTTTTAACTTAGACTAAACTAATAAAGATAGAGGAGACTAAAATGATTGAATCAAATGAAGAACAGGAATGGGTTGAACTGAAAAATAATTGGCACGCTCTTTGCTCTAAGAAGAGTAAAAAGGGCGAAAAGCCAAGGATTTTGTAACACAAAATGTAAAAGCTTAGACGGGGTGTTACAAAAAAAATAAAAAACCGTCATTGGAGAGTAAAAAATGAAAACTCGTTTAACATCCAACCTCTTGTTTGGTCTTGCTGCTGCATCTATCCTTGCCGTACCGGCTCTCGCTCAGGAAGCTGAAACAGCATCTAAAGGCCCGGAAGTCAAGTTCTCTGGTGAAGTTGAATTTGACGCATACACGGGCGATGTAATTAATGACGATAAGCAGAGCCATAGCTACGCTTCTACTTTTGATTTGAATGTTGATGTTAAGCTTAACGAAAAATGGTCTGCATCCGTACAGCTCGAAGCTGATGGCGAAACAACGGATCCGACTGCGATTTACAATGGCGCATTCGTCCAGTACACGCATAGCGATAAGTTTGCCGTGAAGTTTGGCGACTTGACCTTCTCGGAAGGCGCGTTCCTCAACTTCTACGATTATGATGACCCGGCAGATAACGCTGCTGGTATGGCTGAACACGATATCCGAGGATTCGAAATTGACTATAACGGCCTTGTTTTTGGCCTCGGCTTTGGTCGCGGCGACAACGACAATCAGATTTGTACTGAAGAAGATGGTGAAGAAAAATGCGTAGGCGTTGCCTATGACCTTCACCTTGCTTACGAACTCGGCCTTGGCGAACATGTGTTGCGTCCGTTCTTTGATTACAAATCCTATCAGGAAGCAAAGCACAACGAATTGCATGCTGGTCTTGATGCTAATCTGAAGTTCGATGCGTTTGCATTCCACTTCGTTTACGGCTTGCATGTGGATGCGCTCAAGGAAGATGATCCGAAGGCAACGCATGCTTTCCTTGCTGAACCTTCTTTGGACTTGGGCAAGGTAAACATTAAGGGCTCTGTGTTCTATGCCATTATTGACAAGAAGAATCCGACTGTTCACGGCGAAGAAATTCCGGAATACTTCTTTGCTTATGGTGAACCGAGCGTGAAGATTAATGACGCTATCGCTCTTGGTCTTCCGCTTGAATACCACACGAATACGTTGCAGAAAGATGATGACACTTCTACGTTTAACGTAGGTCTCCGTGCTTACTTCACTCCTGTTGAAGGACTTGATGTGACTGGCTTTGCTAAGGTGAATATTCCGGTCGGTGACGATGCTGATGACGCTGGTCTCAAGCTTGGTCTTGAAACAGTATTTGCTTTCTAATAAACTATTTATAGATTTTTTGCCATAGGATGAAAATCCCGCCGCAATGAAAATTGTTGGCGGGATTTTTCTTTATGTTAGACATGTCTAATTTTTGGATTGTTTCAAGTCTATTTGGAGTAGCATTTGGGTTTGTAGATTTCTAAAATAAGAATAAAGAAAATTTTGCCATAGAACCTCAGCTAGTGTATAAGATTCGTTACCTCATATATGCTGGATAGGTTATCCCGCCTACGGCGGAAGTCGTAGGCGGGATTTTTTTTTGCTTTTGCTTAGGTTGTTCATGATTGAAAATATCGATTCTCGCCTAGTTCGCCATTGTGCACCGACGCTTGCCGGCCTTAAAACGGCTAATCTGTTTTGCCTTGATGATACTGATGGAGTTTTGCTTTGTAATATTTTGGCTCGTTGGAATCGGGTGTTGAATCCAAAGGGCGTTTCGGCTCGCATTGTTGCTGAACGTTGTGGCCGTTATTTTATATATGTTTATCGGAATAGCGCTTTACAGGAGTTGAGTAATTCCTGTGAGATTAGGAATTTTTTGAAAGGTTTTGGCTACATCGGATTTGATGTGGAATCGTTATTGAATTTTTTCCAGATGCGCATGGCGCGTTCTGTTTGCTTTCCGCATGAAGTAGGCGTTTTTTTGGGATATCCGTTAGATGATGTGAAAGATTTTATTGCGTATGGCGGGAAAAATTACAAGTTGATTGGATGTTGGAAAGTTTATAACGATGTGCCGAATTCGATGCATATCTTTGATGTTTACAAAAAATGTCACAAGATTTTCAATGAGAGGTTTGAACAGGGCGATTCTTTAACGGATTTAACTGTGGCATGTTAACTAACCGATAAAAAAGGAAAACAAAATGAATAAAATTGCTGTTATTTATTGGACAGGAACGGGAAATACCGAAGTCATGGCGAATGAAGTTGTCGCGGGTGCGAGTGCAGCTGGCGCCGAAGTGACGCTTTTCAATACGTCTGATTTTAGTGTAGATAAGGCTCAGGAATTTGACAAGTTTGCTTTGGGTTGTCCGGCAATGGGTGCCGAAGAGCTTGAAGATAGCGAATTCCAGCCGCTTTATAATCAGCTGAAGGCGCAAATTTCGGGCAAAAAGGTGGTGCTTTTTGGCTCTTATGGCTGGGGTGGCGGTGAATGGATGAATCCGTGGAAAGAAGATGCCGCAAATGCGGGCCTTGTGCTTGCTGATGATCCGCTCGCAATTGAAGGCGCTCCAGATGACGCAGGCAAGGAAAAGTGCCGTGAGCTCGGCAAGGTCCTTGCGCTTTCGTGATTATTGAGTTTCGATGATCCATAAAATGTTAGACTCTCTAACAAAATTAGAGAGTCTAACATTGTTAGAAATTCACTAACAATGTTAGCGTCAGTCGTGTGAAACTCAACTGGGATGCGGGGTCTCGTGAGTTATGTGCTTAGTTTATTTGTAATTTGCAATCGGAGGGGAGAGTATTTAATTTTTAAAAAGCGGGCAAGTGCTCCGCTGATTTTTCTTTAATAAGGAGAATGATATGTCTGTGTTCAAGAATGAAAAATTCTGGCTTGTAATTGCTGGCGCTGTGGGTTCCGCTGTCGCTAAGAAAGTGCTCAAGGCAAAGAAAACCCGCGAACTTGCCGTTCAGGGACTTGCTCATGGCATGAAGTTCACGGCTGACGCCAAGGCTGCATTCCAGGATATGAAGGACGAAGCCAACGATATCTGCAACGACGCCAAGGCAGAAGCGGGATTGAATAAGTAGACAGTGGTTAGTAGACAGTAGGCAGTGTATGCAAAAAAGACTGCATTTGCTGATGTCAACTGCGTCAACCACTAATCACCCACCTAAAGGTGGCCATGCCCACATAAGTGCTGAAGCACTAAGTGGTCAAAGGTAACCACTAAAAAATGAAATTCAGAATCGTTTACGATAAGCCGGGTCGCCTTCGCTTGCGTGCTGGGGCGTACGCTTTTGAACGTGATTATGAAGCGCGCATTCACAAGGCTTGCTTGAATGAGCCTTGCGTTAAAAGTGTTGTAGTGCACAGCGCCAATGGCGGGCTCCTTTTTGAATATTCCGCCAAGGCGGGTGATTTCGAGACGAGCCGTAAGCAGATTCTTGATTTTGTAAGTGCGCTCAATCCCAAAGAATTGCCCGAATGCGACGGTGAAACGGAATACCAGTTGCAAGCTTTGGACGACGGGTTTAAAAACAACCTTGCGATGATGATTGCAAGGCGCTATTTGTCGCGTTGTTTTTTGCCGCTCCCGATTCGCACTGCAATTACGGTTGTTCGCGGGTTGCGTTATGTGGCTCGCGGGATTTCGACGCTTGCGAGCGGAAACCTCACTGTTGATGTATTGGACGGTGCCGCAATTGGCGCTAGCCTGCTCCAGAGAAATTACGAGTCCGCAGGCACAGTCATGTTCCTTTTGGGCGTTTCGGGCTTGCTGGAAGATTACACCAAGGCGCGTACGCGCACTGCTTTGACGGGAAGCCTCGCTGTCAAGGTTGATAAGGTCTGGGTCGTAAAAGACGGCGTGGATACTTTGGTGGATATGAAGGAAGTGCAGGTCGATGACCTTGTTCGCATCCGTTCTGGAAGCATGATTCCTGTGGATGGTCGCGTTGTTGAAGGCGAGGCGTTCGTGAACGAATCGACGATGACGGGCGAATCCAAGGCGGTGATGAAAACTGCCGGCCGAATCGTCTTTGCGGGCACGGTTCTTGAAGAAGGCTCGATTGTGGTCCGTGTGACTGCGGTGAACAGCAATACGAAAATTCAGAAAATCGTGGAACTGATTGACCGTAGTGAAGACTTGAAGGCTAGCGTGCAGAGCCGTGCCGAACATTTGGCGGATAGCATTGTGCCGTTCAGTTTCCTTGGCTTTGGGCTTACGCTTTTGCTGACGCAGAATATCTCACGTGCGGTTTCCATCTTGATGGTGGATTACTCTTGCGCCATTAAGCTTTCGACTCCGATTTCTGTGATTTCTGCATTGCGTGAAGCGGCGGATATGGACATGACGGTGAAGGGCGGCAAGTACCTGGAAGAACTTGCTCTTGCCGATACGATTGTGTTCGACAAGACGGGAACGCTCACGAAGGCGGAACCGCGTCTCGAAAAGATTATTCCGTTCGGCGAATATTCCGAAAAGCGGATCTTGAAAATTGCGGCATGCATCGAGGAACATTTCCCGCATAGCATGGCTCGTGCGATTGTGAAAGCCGCGCTGGAACGCAATATCAATCACGCCGAAGAACATGCCGATGTGCAGTACATTGTGGCGCACGGTATCGCGACTTCGCTCAAGGGCAAGCGCGTGGTTATCGGAAGCAAGCATTTTGTCATCGAAGATGAAAAGGTCAATGTTTCTGAAGCGAACCAGGCGGTTATTGACGAACAGGCGGGTGCCGCATCCGTGATTTACCTGGGCATTGGTGGCGAATTGGCGGGTGCCATTTGCATTGGTGATCCTCCTCGCGAAGAAGCAGTGGATGCAATTCGCGGCTTGCGTGAAAGTGGCATCAAGAATGTGGTGATGATTACGGGCGATAGCCAAAATGCGGCTGAACGCGTTGCCGAACATCTTGGCGTTGATACGTTCTATGCGCAGGTCTTGCCCGAAGATAAGCACCGCTATGTAGAACAAATGAAGTCCGAAGGCAAGCGTGTTATTATGGTGGGTGACGGCATCAATGACGCTCCTGCGCTTGCTGCGGCAAATGTCTCTGTCGCCATGAGCGATGCCAGTGACATTGCACGTGAAACCGCCGATGTGACGCTCCGCCGCGAAAATCTCGAAGACCTCGTGGAACTGCGCCTCTTGAGCCAAAAGCTGATGGAGCGCATCTCTGAAAATTACCGCTTTATCGTGACGTTCAATACGAGCTTGCTTGTAGGCGGTTTTCTCGGGCTCCTCTCGCCGACAACGTCTGCCTTCTTGCACAACGTATCGACCATGGGCATTTGCGCAAAAAGCATGACGAAGTTGAAGGTGACGTAAGAAGATTCCCACATTACATCGGCTATGCTGCACGGGTCGCGGGAATGATAACGCTAAGTTTCGCTCTAGCTAAATGCTGGGGCGATTTTTTTATAATTTTCTGACTATGAATAATTTTCGCTCCATCGATGAACTCATTCAGGCTCTTTCTCGCGAGAAGGCTTTGCTAAAAGAAATGTTTGCGAAGCGAAAAACGCTCTCATTTCGCATGGATCTGGCGGAGCCACTTGTCGATTACAAAATGTCGCGTATTCAGTATTTGGTGGATTATGGCATCATTCGTGACAACGGAAATTTTTTGGAACTTGAAGATGTTTATCTCAAGTTCTTCGAAGAGGTTCTTGAAGTCAACGAAGAAATCAATGTCGAAAGCGTCAAGGCGAATATTGACCATCTGAACGAAACTATCGAATATTACTTGCAAGAAACGAATGAATCGCAAAAGTACAATTACTTGCGCGAAGTGCGTCGAAGCTTGAAAAACATTGCACTCAATACAAAGCGTAACGTCATAGACTTGAAGCGTAATGTCGATAACACTTACAAGAACGAACCAAATTACAAAATCAAAAAGGCGAAACTCAAGCATTTCGATGAAAAACGCGACGGTATCAAGTTGCAGATAATTGAAGCGGAAAAAGTGATAGACAATCAGGCTGCATTTTTTAAAATTGCGATGGATGCGGATTTGCGAATTGTGGTTGATGATTTGCGGTATGACTTGAACGAGTCTTCGCACAACTTAATAGAAATCGAAAAGCAGATTATCGAATATCTGAACTTGATTGATTACCAAAGCGAACTATTGAAAAAGATTCGCTTGGTGAAATATTTCCGCGACCAGCAAGTGCTCGAAACGAATACTGATGTTACGAACGTTCTGGCGAGTCGAAACCCTGTTTGGATGGAACCGAATGTGGGCTACAGAATCAAGGTATCGCTCGATTGGCTGAGAGGAAGCGACGACGGACTCTCTGTATTGCGTGAAGTGCGTGGCCGAAAGCAGAACTGCAACAACCTTCGAAAAAAATTGGCAGACCCGCTTGACGAAAGTGAAATTGCCGCACAGAATATCGTCATCCCGATGGTCGATCAGACCGAGATGAAAAACGGATTCATGGCGACGAGTACGGATTTGTTTTACTATGTCATGAATTACAGTTATCCCTACGAAATTGATTTGGAAGGAAAACTGGTGCTCTTTTGTCAGCTTGCATCGCAGTTCTCGGACGAATTTGAAATTACGGACAAGTACGAAGAAGCGTATGGGTACGAATATCCGCTGATATATCCGAAGTGAGTGCAAAATTTGCACCTCAAGTTGGGGCGGCAAAGATACGCTCCCTACACGTTTACCGAGCAAGGCATTTATATGCTTATGTACATTCTCAAGGGCAATTTGGCTGTGCGTCAGAACATCGCTCTAATATGTTTGTTCAAGAAAATGAAGGATTACATTGCCTCGGAAAATCAACAAATGCTTGGAAACACTGGCCTAGTGGAAAATTCCTTACAGATGGCGCAGAATGCTGTGCGAAAATGCGAAAAATGTGAGTGTGCGGACTTTCAGCGAGGAATTGAACGGCGAGGTTACTCCGGCGATATACCACCCGATAGTGGAGGAATTGAAGAAAGTGTCGGCAGTGGGTAAATTTTAAGAGCAAATTTTGAAAAATGTCATAATATGACATTTGAAGAATGTATATTTGCTAAGCAGAAGAAAAGACCCGCAATTTCAAGCTTGTTTGCGGGCTGGAGTGAAAAATGAAGAAAAAGACAGGAAAAGAAATAGAGATTCCCCAAAACCAGAGCAATGGGTACAAGAATCTTGTAACGCAAATAGGTTCATTGCTGATTGAAAGCCGTAAACAGGTGTTTCAAGCAGTGAACTCCACTCTCGTAAATACCTATTGGCAAATCGGTCGTCATATTGTAGAATATGAACAAGGCGGCAACGCGAAGGCCCAATATGGGGCAGAACTGTTGGATAACCTCGCTAAGGACTTGACCGCGCAATTTGGAAAAGGGTTCAGTCGTTCGAACTTGATCTATATGCGTAAACTTTTTACGGCATTTCCAATTCGTGAGACGCTGTCTCACAAATTGAGTTGGAGTCATTATTTTGAAATTTTAAAAGCTGATTCTGATCTCGAAATAGGTTTTTATACAAGACAATGCGAAAACGAGAACTGGAGCGTCAGGGAACTCAAGCGTCAGATGAAAAGTCTGCTGTTCCATAGGATTGCCTTGAGCAAGGACAAAAAAGGTGTGCTGGAAATAAGCAAGCAAGGAGTCCAAACGCAAAAGCCTGAAGATATCGTAAAGGACCCTTATATTCTGGAATTTCTTGGTGTAAACGAAGAACAGAAATACCTTGAAGGAGATATCGAGGAAAAGGTTGTCGCCAACTTGCAAACATTCTTGTTGGAGTTCGGCAAAGGCTTCGCTTTTATCGGACGGCAGTACAAGATGCAAATTGGCGCCAGGCTGTTCAAAGTAGATTTGGTGTTCTACAATTACAATCTCAAGTGCTTTGTTCTTATTGATTTAAAACGAGGCGAAATCGAGCATTACGATGTGGGGCAAATGAATATGTACTTGAATTTCTTCAAAAAAGAGGTTTGCGCCCAGGACGACAATCCGCCTATCGGAATCGTACTCGGAGCCTACAAGGACCAGTTGTTGATGGAATACGCGATGCAGGGCATAGAAAACAATTTGTTTGTAAGCAAGTACCAACTTTATCTCCCCAAACGCGAGGAATTGCAGGGCGAACTTGAAAAAATTCTTGCGGAGAAATGACATACGGTTTTCGTGGCCAACGATGTTTTTCTTTGCAAATCGAATGTCCGGCGATGTACCCTCCGATAGTAGAGGTGCTATGCACAGGATTATCGCATCAAAAAATGACGCAATAAATGGATGCGATAAACTCTTAAAAATAACATGAGCTTTTTTACAAGAAATACTTTGCGTATTATTGAATGTTTCGGGTAAAATTACTCTGCGTACTGCTGAACTTTTATATTTTTCTTTTATGCTGAAATACTCCAAGGAAATTTTTGACATTTTGAGCAAGGGCTCGTTCATTTCGATGAACAGCGTTTCGCAGGCGAACCGTGCATATTTCGACCAGATTGAAGATGATTTTGAAAGCTACCGTGAATATTACGAAGGTATCGGCTTTGTGCTGGAGAGTGGTAACGGGTATTTTTACTTTTCGCGGCATGAGCAGAGGGTGAATGCGGTTGACAAGCTCTTGCGTTTTTGTGACTGGATTGACCGTCTGGATTTTTTGAAAACTTTCAATTCTGCGTTCGGCTCAGGATTCGTTTTTACCAAGGCGAAAATTCTGGAACGGATTTCATGCGACATGGAACTGAAGGATAAAGCGGTCAAGCTTTATGCCGACAAGAAAGTTTTTGCTGATGTAATCGACAGGTTGACCGATGATTTGATGAAAGCGGGTTTTGTGGAATTGGAAAACGACTTGGAAGGATTGTACAAAGTGACATCTGCATTCCATTATCTCGACGAATTGGTGAATTGTTTGAATATTGTGGAGGGAGCGGAAAATGAGATCCCTTAACAAGATTGTCTTTATCAACAGTGCTCATGTGCGTTATGCGGAAATTGGCCTGAACGGTAATGTTCATTTGATTGGTACGCAGGGCGTGGGCAAGAGTACTCTTTTGCGTGCAATTCTCTTTTTCTACAATGCGGACAAGCAAAAGCTTGGAATCCCAAAAGAGAAAAAGTCTTTTGACGATTTTTATTTTGAACAGTCAAATTCTTATGTTGTCTATGAAGTGGAACGCGATGAGTCGGCATTCTGCGTGTTGGTAAGCAAATCGAATGGTCGTGCGGTATTCCGTTTTATCGATTCGCCGTACAAAAAGGAATGGCTGATTGACGATAATGGCGAAGTGACTGCTGAAATGGCGACTGTTCGCACTCGGTTGAACGGTTGCTATATGAGCCCGATTGTCGATCGCTACGAAATGTTTCGCGACATTATTTACGGCAACCATCAGGCGGTGATGCGGAAGGAATTTTTCAAGTTTTCGATTGCGGAAAGTAGCCGCTACCAGAACATTCCGCGAAGCATTCAGAATGTTTTCCTCAACTCTAAACTCGATGCAGATTTTATCAAGGAAACAATAATTCAATCGATGGATAGCGAAAGTTCGTTTATCGACTTGGGATATTTCAGGCATCAAGTTTCGGAGTTCGAGCAGGAATATAGCGATATCGGGCTTTGGTTCACGACGAATAAGCGAGGAGAATGCGAGACGCGGTTTGATGCCGACCGCGTTGTTAAAATTTATCATTCGCTTTTGGGACTCAAAAAGAATATCGAGGATTGTGGCAAGCAACTGAATTATTCTTATCGCGTGGCTAAAGAGCAACTCCCGTCGATTGCGATTGAAATTGAAAAATCGAATGAAGCTTTGAATGAAACGATTCGTCTTATAAGCGAAGAAAGTGGCAAGTTCCACAAGGAACGCGACGGCTTGAATGCGGACTTGACGCTTGTTAAGGATAATTTGAAAAAGTGTCGCGATAAATTCCAGGAATACCAAGCAAAGAATATTGATGAGATTCTGAAAAAACAGGAACGCGAAGGCTCCTTGAAAATCGAGAAAGAACGATTGGAAGAACGTCGCCGCCTCCTGACTCGTGAATATGAAGATGTCGCCGAAAAGTTTGAGAATTTGCTGAAACAAGTTTCGCGGGCTTTGGAAGAATTTAAGCAAAATCAGAACATTCGCCTGAACGATAAAAATGCGGAGTTGTTGGAACAACGGCAGCGGGTGCTCGAAAAATTTGAACAAATGCGAGAAACGATTGTTGCTCGGTTTGATGAAAAACTGGTAAGCGTAAAAAATACAATTAATGCCTTGAATGCAGATCGTGTCGCTTGCGAAAAGGAGCTGCTAAGGCTTCTGTATGAACATCCGTTTAAAGATAAAATTAATGAATGCGATGAACAACTGAAATCATTGAATGCTCACGAATGTGAAATAAAAGTGCTGAAGTCTGCATGCCAAGCGGAGTTGAACAAACTTTCTGCTCAACGAGATGCCGAGCTGGAACGCAATCGCGTTGAATACGAAAAAGAGAATGATGCCTTGGTTGCGGAAAATCGAGGCTTTGCCGCTCAGCTCAAAAGCCTTGACGATTTGCTGGAACGGCAAAAGGGTTCGCTTTATGAATGGCTTAGCCAGAATAAACCGGGTTGGGAAAATTCTATTGGCAAGGTAGTCGATGAGGAATCGGTTCTGTACAATACGGATCTTTCTCCGGAACTTGTAGATGGAGACGCTCTTTTCGGCGTGAAAATCAATCTTGAAGATTTGCCGATTCGTGTGCGAACGCCCGAAGAAATTGCGACCGAGAAAAAATCAATTTTGAAGTCCGTTGAAGACAACAAGTCAAAACAGACGGAATTGTCGGATGCTCTTGAAAAGAATAATTCGGCGGTAGAACGCTCGTATGCCCCTAAGATTAAGCCGCTTTTGGAAAATATCAGAAACGCCGAAAATGAACTCGTGCAGATTCCGATAAAGCGTAAGCGTTTGGAAAATGAACGCGAAAAATGGAATCGCGATGATGCTGCGAAAATTGAAAAACGTAAGAATGAAATTCAGTCGCAACAGAATGTCATCTCTGAAAAACTGTTGAATGCCGAGGAACAGCAGAATAAAATTATCGCAGATAAAAATCGCGAACTGAAAGCAAACGAAAAAGCGAAACAGCAAGAAAATGAATCTCTTCAAAATGCGTTTAATGATTTCCGCGTGCAGATTCTTGCAGAAATTGAAACACGCAAGAACGAAGCGGAAAACGAACGTAAATTGTTGTTGCAGCAGCGTGACGAAGAGCTGAAAAATAAGAATGTCGATGTCAGCGTTTTGAAGGAATGCGAAGCGGAAATTGATAATGTACAGCAACAGCTAAACGAAATAGAACGGAATCGCGATTTGGTCGCTCGTTATCGATACGACAAGCAGGAATTCTTCGACCATGATGACGAATTCAAAAATGAAAAACGCGATTTAGAAAGTCGTTTGAACGATTTGCAACAAAAGTTCAATGCTCGCAAGGAACGCCTTGAAGCGAAGCGTGCGGAGCAAAATGAAATTTTGCAGCAGAACCGCGAAACGGATCGCAAGTTGAAGGAGTCCGTTGAAGAAACGGATAAATTCTCCGTTTCAAGTTTCTGCCCAGAAAATATAAAGAGCGTTGGCGAAACACCGAATGCCCGGCTCTGTACTGAAATTTTGACTGAACTCAAGGAATCGTTGATGAACGCTCAAAAGCGAAGCAAGGAACTTGAGATGTCTATTAACAAGTTCAAGGGGCGTTTTTCCAGACGCAACACGTTCAAGTTCAAGATGGAATTGAATAGCGAAAGCGATTTCATGGATTTTGCGGACAATTTGAGCGACTTTTTGTTGAACGAAAAGATTGAGGAATATCGCAAACGTACGAGCGGTCGATATTCCGACATTTTGGCTCGCGTTGCAAAAGAAGTTGGCGATGTTACGCGTCAAAAATCTGAAATCGAGAAAATTGTTTTGAATATTAATCGCGATTTTGTCGAAAAGAATTTTGCAGGCGTAATCAAGAGTATCGCTTTGCGTACCGAAGAATCGAATGACAAGCTGATGCGTTTGATGCTTGCGATGCAGAGATTCTATGCAGAAAATCAGTATGCGTTGGGTGAATTGAACTTGTTCTCAATGGGCGATACGGAAAGTGCGAATCGCGGAGCGGTTGATTTGCTTTTGCAATTTGTGAAGTCACTAAATGACGAACCGACGCGTAATACATTAAAACTTTCGGATGCATTCCGCTTGCAGTTCCGCGTACAAGAAAACGATAACGATACTGGATGGATTGACAAAATTTCTAATGTGGGTTCCGAAGGTACGGATGTACTCGTGAAAGCAATGGTGAACATCATGCTCATCAATGTTTTCAAGACGCAGGCTTCACGCAAGTTCGGCGAATTTAAACTCCACTGCATGATGGACGAAATCGGAAAACTCCACCCGAAGAATGCAAATGGCATTTTGAAATTTGCGAATAGTCGAAACATTTATTTGGTGAATGGCTCACCTACAACGCAGAGTGTGTCGGAATATCGCTACACGTATTTGCTCGAAAAGAATGCAAAATCGCAAACCGTGGTAAGGCCGTTAATGACAAGAGCTCTAGGAGTGTAATTTGGCGTACAATATTACAACAGCGTTATTGAATAAATTGATAGTTCTTGCCAACGGAGATGAACTCCCCGCAAGCGACTGTAAAGGAGTTATTTTTGCCGAATTGCTAAAGGAAGGTTTGCTGATTTCATTCCCAAAAGGACGAGGTTCTTTTTGCAAAGCTCCAAATGGAAATGCCTTACGAGCTTATCTAGCCATTCGAGATGATGCGTTCAAAGATTTAGAAAAAAGCGAAGAGATGTATCGTAGGCTTTCTTGGGCGGAAAGTAGCATCAGACCGTTGGCCATGCGAAAGGAACAAGCTGTATCAACAGGTAATTCAAAAATTCGAACTGCCCGTAGTTGCAAGGGGTTCTTGGTAAACTGCTATGAACCGATACCAGTGAGTCTCAATGGAAAACATTTTGATTTGAATCCGCCTGATGGATCCTTTGTTTTTATCGCTGATTACGAAAATTTCTTTGTCCCAGAAAATGTGATAGTTGTGGGCATAGAGAATATGGAAAATTTCCGCTATATTGAACGGCAGAAAACATTGTTCAAACAAATTGTTCCCTTTGTTAAGCCGCAACCATTACTATTTGTAGCTCGCTATCCGCAGTCCGGTGATTTGATTCGTTGGCTCTGTGGCAACGACAATTATTATATGCATTTTGGCGATTTAGACCTTGCTGGCATCAATATCTATCTTACCGAGTTTTATGCCAAACTTGAGGAGCGTTCCGCTTTCTTTGTTCCAAATGATGCTGAAAAACGCATTGAAAACGGCAGCCGCGAACGCTACGACAACCAGATTCTGAAATTCGAGAATATGAAAGTGACCGATTCGAGAGTTCAACCGCTTGTGAATCTAATCAAGAAACATCACAAGTGTTACGACCAAGAAGGATATATCGAGTAGCTGAAATCTTTTTACGAGCGTTTCTCTCTCCCATACGGCTTGGTGACGTACACAAGGGCGGTGGTGAGCGTGTAATCGGCAATGAGGGCTGCTGCAAGACCAATGATGGAGAGTAATCCGACGTTGTGCAGTGCGCCCATGGGGCTGAAGATGAACACGAAGAACATTGCGCAGAGAATGAATGTTGTCATACCCATCGTCTTTCCGATTTCGCGGTAAGAGAGCAATAGCGCTTTTTTGTAGCTGCTCGTGCGTTCGTAACCGTATTTGATGTGATTGTTCATGTGGATGGTGTCGTCAACGGCGATGCCCAAAATCATCGGCATGACGATCATCGTTATCATGTCAAGTGGCATTCCCGAATAGCCCATGACGCCACCGATTAAAAGTACGGGGGCGACGTTTGGAATCATGCCGATGAGGCCCGCCTTGATGCTCCCGAATGCGAGAATCATCATGATGGCGATGATGACAAATGAACCTCCGAACGAACGCAACAGTCCATTTACGAGCTTGCCGTTCATTTCGGCATAGTTCACGACTTCGCCGACGATTGAAGTTTTAGCGTCCGGGAAAATTTGCGCGGCGTACGATTTTGCGGAATCGAGGTCTTCAACGATTTTCTTGGCATCGTACCCAGAGAGTTCTATGTGGATGAATGTCGTTTTGTAATCTTCGTCCATGCGTTCAAAGAGCGCGTCGGCATCTGAAATTTCGTAGAGGAACAGCAGTTGCGTGAGCATGTCCTGCGCATCGGGAATCTTGTAGTATTCTGTGCTGTCGCTGTTCAGCGTGCGGTTCATTTCTTTCACGAGCCGCGTTACGGATTGAACGCGGGGTTTGTCTCCTGAAATTTTTGTGAGCTGGAGCGTGCCGAGTTTTTGTTCGAGGGATTCGATACGTTTCATGTTGACTGGATTTTTCAGTGCATCACTTTCGTTGAATTCAATCATTACGTTGAAATCGTAGAGGCTTCCGAGTTTGCCGCTAAGCATGTCCATAAGCCTTGTGACGAACGGGATTTTTTCGCCCATCGTTTTTGTGTAGTCCATGTTCACGTCAATGTTCATCACGCCTGGAATTTGCAACAACATTATGGCGGCGGAAATTGCAGCGATGATGCCGCTGTGCCTGCAAACTTTGCGACCGAAGAATTCAAAGAGGATGTCGGCCTTGGTGGCGCCGGCCGTTTTCACTTCTGTCGGGTCGGGCTTTGCGTTTTTGCCGAAGCTCATGAGAATCGGAATCAAGATAATGACGTACAAATAAACCATGAAGACGATGCCTGCCGAAATGCCGCCGATCCAGCGGATGGGGCGGATGCCTGCGAACAGGAACGAAATCAGCGAGGCAACGGTGGTAATGACGGTAAAGAGGATCGGCCAGCCGGTTTCTTCGACAGCGTTTATCACGGATTCGCGGCGGTTGCCCGTGCGCCTAAAGTGCATGCGGAATGAATTGATGTAATGGATGGAGTAGCCGACCGAAAGTGCCATGCCTAAAAGTATGGGGAGTGCGACCATGCTTTCGTCGCCGACGATACCGAGCCAAGCGTTTACGCCGAGCACTGAGGCGATTCCTCCGACGGTTGCGATGGCGGGGACAATGACTCCGCGCAAGGAACGTACAAATAAAATAAGGCATGCAAGCATGACGGTAAAGCCAATACCAATGCGCATAGCGCATTCACGCGAGATGACTTCGTTTTCTTCCATTTCGGTGTAGCTCATGCCGGTTGGGAGCATCTCGAACTTGTCGCTTTTGAATTCATCGGAGAGAATGACGTTGCGAGCGAAAGGCGCGATACTGTCTTTGCCGAAATCGATGCCTCCTTCGTATGATTTCAACGAGAGAATAACCCATGTTTCTTTCGCGTCGTCGGAGACGATGTTGTTCACGAGAGATTCTCGGCTCATGATGAGCGATTTCTTGGCGGCGAGCTGTGCTGAATCTGTCGGGATGCCGCTTTCGAACGGGTCGATGACTTCGAAGCCTTCGTTATTTGCAATAGGGATGGATAAGTTGTGTGTGAGTGAAACAACGCGGTCGGCGTAAGGGACCTCATTTTCGAGACGCTTGGAAAGTCGGTCGATGGCGCTTAAAACTTCGGGGGCGAAAACATCGTTAGCACGGACCATCACCATGTAGCCGTCATCGCTGCCGAAAACGTTATTGAAGTGCGCTTGGTCAATTTTGACTTTGTCCCAATCATCGAACCATTCTTCTTCGCTGCTGGTCATTTGCAATTGCGGAAGCCCGAGGCATGCGGCGAGAGTCACAAGAATTGTTGCAAGTAAAATCAGCCAACGGAATTTAATTTGAAAACGCCCCAGGCGGGCGAAAACTTTATTAACTCGAGAAACTTGCATAACATCCTCCCAAAAATTTTGCCCGAAAATAATATAACGTGTAGCGTTTTTCTACTCCAATCGGACGCGGAAAAAACATGGGTGGATATAGTATGTGTACGAAAAGTTAAACGGGGCTAAACTGCGTCTAAATGGAGTAGAATTTAATGGGAAAATTTCTCTATTTTTGCCCCAAAAAAGTATCCACAATTGGAACTGTTTAAGGAGATTCCCGATGGTTCGGCGGGCTTACCAAACTTAGTCGGGGATGACAAGAAAATGAAAACTACTGGAAAAAAATCTTCGAATACGTTGGTGCGTGACCTCGTGAACGTGGGCATTTTTGGTGCACTTTACCTTGCTCTTTCTGGACTTGGAGCGAGTATCGGTTTTATTCCTGCGTTTATTGTGGTTTCCACATGCGTAGTGAGCTTGGTGACGAGCGTCCCGCTATTCCTTTTCTTTTCGAAAGTCGAAAGGCCTTTACTTTGCTGCGTGTTGCTTTGCATGCTTTTTGGCGTTGTCATGGTGTTCTCTGGCCACGGAATTTCTTTTGGTTTGCTTTGCGTGGTGTATGGCGTTTTGGCGGGCCTTTGCTTAAAGCTGTTCCACAAGAATTTTGTGGGATGTCTGCTTGCTAATGTGATGATTAGTTTTGTGCCTTCTTCAATGATGATTCCGCTTTGGTCTTCGACCGAAGAATACTTGGCGTATTGCAGTTCTGTTTGCGATAAGGCTTATATTGCTCATTTGGCGGAGCTTTCTAGCAGCTATTGGCCTTTGATTGGACTTTTTAGCTTTGGTGCCGCAGGCGCTGTGGTGGGTGGATTCATTGCTCGTCGCATGATGAAAAAGCATTTTGAACGCATCGGACTTGCAAAATAGCGTCATTGCGAGGAACGAAGTGACGAAGCAATCTAGGAATCTTGCGTTTGCATTAGATCCGCGTACAAAACTGTTTTTAGCGGTGGTGGCAAACGGCATGGTTTTTACCGCTCCACTATTCTATAGTTTGTTGATGGTTGTTGTAACGTCTATATTGCTATTATTTGAGGGAAAGTGGAAATTTGTTTGCGCTTTCTTTTTTGTTTATTTGACTGCTGGCTTTTTCTTTGATTTTGTGAAAAATTTGGATATTGGTACCTCGGGTACGATAATTCTTGCGTCGTTGTTTTTGATGTACCGCATTATGCCGGCCTGCGTTGTGCTTTATTATGTGATAACAACTACCAAGGTCAATGAATTTTTGGCATGCATGTCGCGGATGCATATTTCGAACAAGGTGACGATACCCTTAATTGTGATGATTCGATTTTTCCCTACGGTGTATGATGAATCCCGTGCGATTGGCAATGCGATGCGGATGCGCGGAATCCGTTTGTTCAGTTTGCGGACGCTGAAAAATCCGGTGGCGTTTCTTGAATATCGGCTAGTACCGCTTTTGGTTTCTATTACGAAAATTGGCGATGAACTTTCGATTGCCGCAGTAACGCGTGGACTCTCGACGGATACGAAACGCACTTGCGTTGCAAAGATTGGGTTCCGCTGGGCGGATGCTGCTGTGTGGGCTTATTGTATTGTTGTGGTTGTAATGTTTTTACTCCGTAATTAGTGCTGTTACGTCATTGCGAGCGTAGCGAAACAATCCGTCTTAATTGTCTTTCCCAACCTATGAACATTTCTTTAAAAAACATTTCCTTTTCTTACTCCGATTCCCTGGATGATGCGATTCTCAAGAATTTGAATTTGGAGATTCGTTCGGGCGAGTGCGTTGTGCTGGCGGGGGAGTCGGGTTGCGGAAAGACGACGATTTCAAAACTCATTAACGGTTTGATTCCGCATTACCATTCGGGAACGATGGATGGTGATGTGCAGCTCGGCGACAAGAATACCGCCGATATGACGCTTGCCGAAATTTCAAGAGTCGTGGGTTCCGTTTTCCAGAATCCGCGTTCGCAATTTTTCAACATTGATACGGATTGCGAACTTGCTTTTGGTTGCGAAAATTTGGGAATGGATCCCGAAGAAATCAAACAGCGCGTGGAAAATGTTGTCCAGGAATTTCATTTAGAGCATTTGCTGGGTCGTAGCATTTTTAACCTTTCGGGCGGCGAAAAACAGAAAATCGCGTGTGCGTCTGTTGCGGCGACGGACCCTGAAATTTTTGTGCTCGACGAGCCTTCGGCTAATCTTGACTTGAAAACTGTCGCAGACCTCGCCGAAATTATCAAGTTCTGGAAATCTCGCGGCAAGACCGTTGTTGTCGTGGAACACCGCATCCATTACTTGCGCGAAATTGCAGACCGGATTTGCTATGTAAAAGACGGCAGCATTGCACACGAATGGACTCCAGCGGAACTAGAAGCGAAAGGTCCGGAATATGCGGCAAGCCTCGGACTGCGTTGCATGAATTTGGAACAATTGCGCGAAGGGATGGTTCGGCAAGCGCACCGACATAACGACATTGCGAGCGGTGAAATTGACGATGTTGCGAGCGACAAAAATAACGTCATTGCGAGCGAAGCGAAGCAATCTATCATTTTCGACAATCTCACTTTCTCATACCATCGCAAGCATCTGATTTTAGATATTGATCGTCTTGAACTCCCGTGTGGGCAAATTACGGCGCTGATTGGTCATAACGGTGCTGGCAAATCGACGCTTGCGCAAGTATTGTGCGGATTGCAGGGCTCTTGGCGTCAAAAGCGTGCGGCTCGCAAGCGCGGCACGTACTTGATTATGCAAGATGTGAACCATCAGCTTTTTACCGAAAGCGTTCTGGATGAAGTCCTGCTCGGCATGAAACCGCAAGATGAAAAGTTGGCTCTTGAAATTCTTGAAGGTCTCAATCTCAAACAATATGCGGACAATCATCCGATGGCTCTTTCGGGCGGGCAAAAACAGCGTGTCGCTATCGGCAGCGGAATTTCGAGCGGGTGCGATGTTGTTGTGTTTGACGAACCCACAAGCGGTCTTGACTATAGGCAAATGCTTGCTGTTTCTGCGACGCTTAAAAAGCTTGCCGCCAGCGGAAAAACGCTACTCGTGATTACGCATGACCCTGAATTTATTTTAAACAGTTGTCAATCCGTGGTTCGCATGGAATACGGAAAAGTCGTAGAACAGTATCCGCTGTTAGGCAATCAGGAAAAATTGATAGAAGCGATGCTGAATGTGTAGCGGAATAACAAAATGCAAAATTAAAAAATGCAATAAATTGGTCAAAACGCACTGATTTGCGCCTCGATCGAATTATGTAGAGTGCGTGCGGTCAAGTGTTTCGTAAACGACGAACGTCGTCCCGATAATCATGACCAAGAGTGCCACGATGTATTGCAGCGTGATTTTTTCGTTCAGGAGTACGACAGAAAATAGGACGCCAATAAATGGCGCTATAGCGTAAAACGCACTTGTCTTTGCGGCGCCCAGATATTTTTGTGCTCGGATGTATGTAAAAATGCTCAGACCGTAAGCCACAAAGCCGAGCAGCAGGGCGAGCGGGATGTATTTTGCGGCAAAATTCATTTCGCCTGTAGTAAGCGAAACGACGATGGAACCGATTCCGGAACAGAGGCCTTTTATGGTCACAATCTGGTATGTGCTTTTATCCGAAATTTTGCGGGTGCAGTTGTTTTCTAGCCCCCAGCAGATGGTCGCTCCGAGAACGAAAATGGAACCAATTGAAAAATTAAAAGCTTGGATATTTTCAAACGAGAGGATGAAACTGGACGCCGTAATAAACAAAATGGCAAGCCATAAACATAAAGAAACTCTTTCTCTGAAAATGAAAAATGCAATCAGTGTTGTCGCGACGATTTCAAAGTTTCCGAGCAGAGATGCATTGCTGGATGTTCCGTACTTTACGCCAAACATAAGCAAAATGGGCGCGACGATGTCGAGTAATACCATTCCCAACGTGTAAGGAAAATCGTTCCTATCTAATCGTTCTAATTGGGGCTCGTGCTTGATGTGAAATAAGTAGAGAATACCAACACCGAATCCTGCACCGATATAAAGTAACCCTGCCATAAAAACAGGTGAAATATGACCAAGTAATATTTTTGAACAAGGAACGTTCAATGCGTAAAATGCGGCAGCTAGAATAGCGTAAAAAATTGCAATGAGTTTCTTGTTCATGATCCCCGAGTAGTATTTCGTACTTAAAAAATCAATAGTAACCATATTTCTTTCGGTATCGCACAAGGCAAGCTGCCGTAAATATAAATGATGCGACTTCTGCAACCACGGTCGACGCCCAAATTCCATCGACTCCGAATGCAATGGGTAGCGTGAGTACGGCTAGGATCTCAAAAAGGAAAGTCCTGAAGAAAGAGATAAGGCCTGAGACCAACCCGTTGTTTAAAGCGGTGAAAAACGAGGACCCTGCGTAGTTTACTCCCATCAGTAAATAGGCGAAAGAATAAATGTATATGCCGTGACGGATCATTTCGAATAAATTGAGATCGTAGCTTCCAAAAATGTATGCGAGTGGATATGCTAAAATTTCAGAGGTTGCCGTTAGCAAGAAGCCTGCGAAGATGACGATGACCAAATCTTTCCTGAACAGATTTTTGAGTTCTTCTGTATTGCTAGCGCCGTAGTGATAACTTACGATAGGAGCTCTGCCAAATGAATACCCCATATAAATGGTTGAGAATATGTAGCTTGTATACATAATGGCTCCATAAGCGGCTACACCTGTATCGCCTGCGAATTTGATAAGCTGGTAATTGTAGAGCATGCTTACAACTGACATGGCGATATTTGATACCAATTCGGAAATACCGTTTGTCGAAGTCGTTAACAGTGCTGAACCATCAAAGCAAGGCTTTACAAGACTCAATGGAGTCTTGTTGGGCAAAAGGAAAAATATCAAGGGGACAATCCCGCCAACCATCTGGCCGATTACCGTTGCAAATGCCGCTCCGGAAATCCCCCATTTTAAAATGACGATAAAAACAAGGTCTAATAAAATATTGGTGACGCCCGCTACGACCGTAACTATAAAACTTAATTTTGGCCGTTCCGCTACGATAAAAAAACAATAGAAAATATGCTGGAATATGAACGCGGTTCCGCCGAGAACGGCAATGCGCCCATAGTGGGTTGCTTGAGTAAGTAATTCACCGTTTGCTCCCAAAAAGCATACGATATTTTCCATGAAAAACGAGATGGCAATACTTACGATGATTCCAAATGCGAACATGGTATAGACAATCATCGAAAAGACCTGATTTGCCTTGACCTTATTCTGTTCGCCCAAAAGCTTTGCAACAAGGGCGCTGCCGCCAGCTCCCATCATTACGCCGACAGAAGCAAGAAACATAAGAATCGGCATGACGAAATTTACTGCGGCAAATGCTGTTTTACCGACAAAATTCGATACGAAAATTCCGTCGACTATGCTGTAAATTGTAGTGAAAAATAATGTTAAAATAGATGGCAGAACAAAGCGTAGTAGCCGTGGATATGTAAAGTGGTCTGAAAGTTTTATTTCCATTGTCTAACAAATTTAGATAAGTCTAACATTTTTGTCAAAGGACTACAGAAAAATCGTGGAACAGTATCCGCTTTCAGGGAATGAGAACCGCTTATTCCTTTTTCTCGCGGAAGGCTTTGGGCGTCATCCCTGTCATGCGCTTGAAAAATTTCCCGAAGAAGCCTACATCAATAAAGTTCAGCTCGTTTGAAATTTCTTGAATGTCTTTTTGCGTTGATTGTAAAAGAACCTTGGCGTCTAGGGCGATGTATTCGTCAATCCATTGTTTTGCGCCTTTGCCGCTCATTTCTTCAATGACTGTAGAAAGGTATTTGGGGGTGATGAAAAGTTCGTCAGCGTAATATTTGACACTGTGATTTTGGCGGTGTTCTTCTTCGACTTTTTGCAGAAATGCGTTGAATAAAGCTTTTTTTCGATTAGAACCTTGCGGCTCAATGCTTTTTTCTGTTAAAATGTCGATGCATTCAAACGCAATGGATAGTACAAGGTTCTTAATGATTTGATAATGGTAGCGATTGTCTTTTGTGAGTTTAATTTTTTCTTGCAGGTGTCTGAACGATTTTTTTATTTGTTCAAATTTTTCACCATCCTTTTTCTGGAATGGCGATTGTTTTGCATGCTGAAAAAGTTGTAAACTGTCTTTGACTTGAGACATTAAGTCGTTCATCATGTCCATTGAACACGCGATACATAACGGTTTAATGTCATTGCTTATGCTGATAACATGGATGATTTGCCCTGGAAATACGACAAAAATACAGCCTTTTTCCAACTCGTATGTCGTTGTGTTCACTTCGATTGTGCTGTGGCCTTTTTCAATTAAAAATAATGCAAGACCTTGTATGTAAAAATAGCCAGATGTGTCTAGCCCTTCAATGTTTTCAAAAAAGACAATTTTCCCAGGAACAGTGTTTGACTGCTTCAAAAAATCTAATAGGGAAAGGTCGGCTTTCTTTATGTTATTTGCGTTTGTAGGCTTTCTTTTCATAAAATCGAATAACAAATGTTTAAAATTGCTCCTAGTAAAAATTACCTCAATTTTGCCTAAAAAGTCACTAAAAAGTTTGAATTATGGTAAAAATTTCTGTTTTTGGCGAAATTTTAACCTTATAATTGACGAGCCTAAATCATATTTTTTAAAGTATGAATACGAAATTGTACATACTTCCTCTTTTGATATTGTCTCTTGTTGCTTGCGAAAGTGACTTCAATTCTCGCAATGACAAGAAAATCGCTCAGAAACAAACGCCGATAGTTAAAGTCGAGACTATTGTCGCTAAGAATTCAAATGTCGGCAGTTCGTTGCGTTACGCGGGTTCTATAGCCGAAGTCGCGACAACGATGGTAAGCTTTTCTTCGCCGGGGACGGTGAAGTCGGTGCATGTGACCGAAGGCAAAAAGATGAACAAGGGTGCGCTCGTGGCGACCTTGGATGATACTTCTGCAAAGAGTGCCTTGGAGATTGCCTCTGCTTTGAAAAATCAGGCGGAAGATGCGCGCGCCCGTATGGAAAAGTTGCATGAGAACAAGACCATTTCTGAAATCCAGTGGATGGATGTTGAAAGTAAATATAGGCAGGCTATTGCTGCGGAGAAACTTGCGCAAAAGGCGCTGGATGATTGCAAACTTTACGCCCCTGCAACGGGAATTGTTGTGGGCAAATCGCTTGAAATCGGGCAGAATGTTGTACCGAGTTCTCCTGTGTTTCGCATTGTGAATATCGCGACGGTCAAGGCGGTTGCCTCCGTTCCCGAAAAAGATGTTGCTATGCTCAATGTGGGTGACAAAGTAGAAGTCCGTGTCGGTGCACTTGGCGATAAAACTTTTGAAGGGAAGATTACAAATAAGGGAATTTCTGCTAATCCGCTTTCGCGTTCTTACCAAATCGAAGCTGAACTGAAAAATAAGAGTGGCGAGCTTTTGCCGGGAATGCTTTTGGAAATGTTCATCGATAGTAAAAATTCTCTCGCTGGTGTAGAACTCCCCGCATCTGCGGTGCTTTTGGATGAATACAATCGCTCTTTTGTTTGGGTCGTCCGTGGTGGAAAAACGATGAGAAAAAATGTTGAAACCTCTCTAGGAAATGGTTCACAGCTTTTGGTGCAGGGAATTGACGATGGTGATTCCGTTGTGGTAAAGGGAATGTCCAAGGTGGGCGAGGGTGACCGAGTTCAAACGGCAAATCAGGCTGTTGCTCGATAGGGGAATTCTATGAAAAAGAAACGTTCCTTTGTTGAAACCGCCATGCGTTATCGCGGCATTGTGTTTATGCTTTGCTGCATTTTGGTGCTATTGGGCGTTTATGGCCTTTCTGCTAATCGAAAAAATGAGTTCCCTGAATTTACAGTGCGTCAGGGCGTTGTGATTGCGGTTTATCCCGGTGCAACTGTAAAAGAAGTGGAAGACCGTGTTACGAAACCGCTTGAAGATTACATCTTCACTTATGGCGATGTCAAAAAAAGCAAAACGACTTCTATGACTCGCGATGGCATGGTGATTGTTCAGGTGGCGCTTGAAGATTACGTGTATGACAAAGATGGATTTTGGAGTCGATTCAAGCATGGTGTTTCGCAGTTCAAGTCGAGTTTGCCTGCTGGAGTCCTTGCAATCATCGTGATGGATGATTTTGGCGATGCTTCGTCGATGCTCTTGGCGATAGAAAGCAAGAATAAAACTTATCGTGAATTGGGTGAATATCTTGACGGACTTGCGGATAACTTAAGACCGCTTGAAAGTGTCGGCCGCATTACGCGTTTTGGCGAACAGAAAGACCAGATTTCTATTTATCTGGATAACGAAAAACTTTCCCAATATGGGCTGGGCTACAAGTCGGTGACCGCGTTCCTTTCGGGGCAAGGCCTCGTGAATATTGCGGGAACCTTAAGGGACGGCGATTACAACCACCCGATTTATGTGGAAAGCGGCGTGAATTCTTTAGAAAGTGTCCGCGAAACAATTGTCTTTAGTGCGCCTGACGGAAGTGTGGTTCGCTTGAAAGATGTAGCCCGTGTGGAACGCGAATATCCTGATCGTACAGCCTATATCGAAGTGAACGGCAACAAGTGCGTGATGCTTAGCATCGAAATGAAAAAAGGCCACGACATCGTGAAAATGGGCAAGGAAATAAAACAGGTGCTTTCGGAATTTGAAAGCAGCTTGCCTGAAGAAGTCAAGATGTTCCGCATTACGGACCAGACGGAAGTTGTTGGCAAAAGTATTGATGACTTTTTGAGAGAAATCTTGGTTGCCGTATTGGCGGTTATTATTGTGGTTGTTCTGTTGCAACCTTTCAAGGTGGCATTGATTGCGGCTTCGACTATTCCAATATCCATTTTCATTTCGCTTGGGCTTTTCTTTGGCCTCGGCTACGAAATAAACGGTGTGACGCTTGCAGCCTTGATGGTGTCGCTGGGAATGATTGTAGATAATTCCATCGTGATATTGGATGATTATCAAGAACGAATTTATGGTTCTGGTACACGCTGGAGAGCGGCGGAACATAGCGCCGTTCATTTCTTGAAATCGATTTTTTCGGCTACGCTCGCCATAAGCATTACCTTCTTCCCGTTCTTGGTGACGATGAATGGAATGTTTAGCGATTTTGTGACAACATTCCCGTGGGCGGTGACTATCGTTCTTTCGATTTCTTTGCTCGTGGCGATATTTATTGTTCCCTATTTGCAATTTGCTTTCTTAAAACCGAAAACAAAAAAGAAGAGCAAGTTCTCTTTTGAGAGTCTCTCGAACTTTATCTATGAACGCGTTTTAAGAACTTGTTTCAGGTTCCCAAAATTGACCATTCTTGTGGCGGTTATTTGTGTTGTCTTGGGCGCGGTTATGATTATTTCTCGCCCCATAAAACTCATGCCGATTGCGGAACGCAACCAGCTCTCAGTAGAATTCTATTTGCCGAACGGGACTTCGATTAATCAGACTTCTGCCGTGGCGGATAGCATGAAGTGTATCTTGGAAAAAGATCCGAGAGTCACCTACATTACGACATTCAAGGGAATGTCTTCGCCGCGTTTTCATATGACTTATGCACCGCAATTTGCCGGTGAAAATTTTGCGCAGTTTATCGTAAATACCGAAAGTGCTCATGCTACAGAAGAGATTATCAAGGAGTATTCGGAAAAATATGTAGATCATTTTGCAAATGTATTTGTGCGCTTTAAACAGCTCAGCTTTAGCGATGCCGCATCGCCAATAGAAATTAGAATCTCCGATGGAACGGATGAAAATCGTAAAGTTGCAAGCGAAAAGGTGAAAAATTATTTGCGGGGTCTCCCAGGTGTTTATCTTGTTCGCAGTTCCTATGGAGAACCTTTGAGCGGCATTAAAGTTTCGCTTGACGAAAATGCTTCGAAACTTGGGGTGAACCAGTTTTCTGTCGAGGCGATGCTTGCTTCTCGCTACAATGCCGGATTCCCGATTGCAAATCTTTGGGAAGGCAATAGAAATGTTCCTGTTGTGCTTAAGGGAACGCATGCTGATTCTGCAAGTTTTTCGAATCTTGAAAATGAACAAATCGCAACTTATGGCGGACTTTCTAATGCGCCGCTCCGTCAGATTGCAAAATTCTCGCCTGTATTCAACGAGGGCGCGCGCGATAGAAGGAATGGTCTCCCGACGGTGACGATTTCTGCCGAAGTTTCGCAGAATGTCAGTGCGAATGACCTTGCTTTAAAACATTTTGAATCGTTGAAAAAACTGACTGCCAGCGAAGGGGTTAAATTGGAGCTTGGTGGCGAAGCGGCCTCTGTTATCGAAACGCTTCCTGGACTCCTTAAAGGTCTCGTCGTGGCTGTTGCTATGATGTTCTTTATCATGGTATGGCACTTCCGAAAAATTCGTATCGCGTTCACGTTGTTCTCGTTGCTTTCGCTTTCTATTTTCGGGACGGGTGTTGCCATGTGGATTACGGATATGGATTTCACGATTACGGGCGTCCTTGGCATGGTGAGCTTGTTTGGAATTATGGTGCGTAATGGAATTATCATGATTGATTATGCTGAGGAATTGAAACGCAAGGAACATTTGAGTCCCAAAAATGCCATATACAATTCGGCACTTAGGCGTATGCGTCCGATATTCCTGACTTCGGCGGCGGCTTCTGCGGGAGTCTTACCTATGATGGTGAGTGGAGATGGTCTGTGGGTGCCTATGGCCATCATCATTTTCTGGGGAACGCTTGTGACGATGTGCTTGATTTTGACTGTGCTGCCCGTTGCTTATTGGGGTGTAAGTTGTATGAAATTCAGACGCAGGAAAGTGATTAGTGGTTAGTGGTTGGTGATTAGTGATTAGGAAAAAGTAGGCGATAGGCAGTGGATGGTAAGAAGTAAACGTTCTCTTTGCGTCATTCTGAGGACCGAAGGGACGAAGAATCCAGGGAGTTTATAAAATGAATAAATTGAATAACATAATGGTTGCTCTTATTTTTAGCATTTCCGCATCGTTCGCGGCGGATGTGTATACGCTTGATGATTGCTTGCGTATTGCACGCGAAAATAATGCGACTTTGAAAAGTGCGAAAGTGAATCGCCAAATGGCCGAAGAAACCGAAGGAAGCGCCTTCCCGGCGTATTTCCCGAAGGTGTTTGCCGGTGGTTTTGCCTTTATCTCGAACGATTTCTTGGTAAAACAAAAAATGGATCTGTCCAAAGAAATGGAAAGTGTCGGACAACAAGTTGCGCCGACCTTGGTGCAGGCGGGGATTGACCCTTCTTTGTTGTCAGGACTTCCGACGACTTTTAATATGGGAATGGTTGATAAAGGAATTATTGGGCATTTGACTTTGATTCAGCCGATTTTTGTGGGCGGACAAATTTACAACGGCAATCAGCTTGCCAAAATTGGAACTCGTGTTGCCAAATTGCAGGAAACTCTTACCGAAACGGAAATCCGCAAGAATACGGAGACCTATTACTGGCTCATTATTTCGCTTAAGGAAAAGTTGAAAACACTTGCCGAAGCCGAAAAACAGGTGGATGGAATTTATAGCGATGTCCAAGTTGCTGTAGAAGCGGGGGTCGCTGTGAAAAATGATTTGCTTCGTGTTGAACTCGAAAAGAAAAAGCTGCAAAGCAATCGTCTGAAACTTGAAAATGGAATCTCGGTCGCAAAGCTGATGCTGGCGCGGCAAATGAACCGCGACAATGCTGATTTTGACCTTGCCGATGCTGATCTTTCACAAATAACGCCGCCTGAATCTTACGCGATTTCTGCTGACGATGGTGTTGAACGCCGTGCCGAAAGTAAGTTGCTTGCCATCAGTCGCGAAGCTGCCGAAAAGGAGCGTTCGATGGAACGCGGCAAAGTTCTCCCAACTCTTGCTGTTGGCGCAAGTTTGCTTTATCAAAACTTGCTTGACGATGATGCTGTGAATGGCGTGCTTTTTGCATCGCTTACGGTGCCGATTTCGGATTGGTGGAGCAATAGCTATTCTACCGCCAAGCTTGACTTGAAGGCGCAAAAGGCGGCGATTGACGAGGTAGAAAACAAGAACTTGATCAAGGTGGATATTGATGCCAAATGGAACACGCTGAACGAATCCTTCAAACAAATAGAAATCAGTCGTGATGCCATTGCCCAGGCCGAAGAAAACTTGCGCATACAACGTGAATTTTACAATGCGGGCACTGCGACGCTTAGCAATTTGCTAGAAGCGGAAACGTTGCGCCAGCAAGCTGCGGATTCGTACACCGAAACTGTCACAGGATATTACACTGCAGTCTGTGCGTACTTGACTGCAACAGGCCGGTGAACGGAACGGGAATGCGTTGGGTTATTCTTGCTTTCAGTGTAGCTTTTTGTGTAGTTTTATTATGTAGTCCTATCTGTAGTTTTTAGGTCATTGCTTACGTTTTCAATTCTCGTGTCGTATGAGTAGCTTGTGGCAAAGCCTGATGTATTTATTCAACGAAAACTTTTAGAAAGATAAACGGATGCCGAGCTTTCGACATCCGCTTTGTTTTATGTTTTACGTTTACTTGATGAATGCGTGAAGCAGTTTTTTCGCTTCATCGCCTGTGGCAAATCGCGTTTCGACAACCGTGTGGTATTCGAATCCCGAGAATTGTTGCAAGTGGAATGCTGCGAATTCATGGTCTCGCGAGTAGCAGAGATTCAGTTTCATGTTCCCGTTATCGCTTGTTTTGGGGCGACCATTCTTTTGCAGGACGGCGTCGAGTTCAGCGGGGGAGGCTTCGAGAATTGCTTTTGCTTTTTGCCCTTCTGCGGGAGCGAATTCCAATGCGGTCCCTACGACAGGAGAATTTGTCGGGGCGTAAGTGACTTTGGTTTTGAGGCCGAAAAAGGCTTTTTCGGTTTTGATATAAATTTGATTGAAGAGGGCTGTCGCCATCTCCATTTTGGAAATGTTTTCCATGTTCTTTCTCTTTGTTAAAAGTTTAAATTTTGCCGCTTGTTTGTGCGGCGGAATGTGTATCGAGAGAAAGAACTTGTTAACAAAGTATTCGTTTTAATGTGAATACGTAATATTCTTTGGGAATTTGATATGCAAGGGGTGTCGGAAAGCCGTTATGTATTCCGATCGATGCAAAAACTTTTTGAATAGTGTGCTTTGCACCCCATTTAAATGCTGCTGCATCGCGACCGCCAATTCCTTGAAAACCCGCATTCCGTAAAGTACGTGAAAGCGCCTGTTGCCCGGCTCTTCGCATGAGCAGAACGGCTTCTGATGAAACTTCTCGCGACAGAAAATGTGACTTTTCGTGAGCGGCGTCTTGGTTGAATTCGGCATAGCTTAATTCGACGCTTGAGTTTAATTCAACATCGTAGTCATAAACAAAAGACCCTTCGACAACCGCGGCGAGAATTGCAAAAAATGCCGCCGCAATCATCAAAAGGAAATTTTGTTTAATGGTTTTCATCAAAGTTTAAAATAGAATTTTTATAAGGGCGAAGTTTCACATTTTTGTCAGCGTGAGTATTTAACCATCGCCGTCATCGCAAGGTGCATCACCACCGCGAACATCGCCATGATGGCGATGTAGTCTAGTACGAACAGCAAATAGCCGTGTTCCAGATCCAGGAAGAAGAATGGTTGCTGGAGCGTAAGGTATTTCCAGAGACCGCGGGCGACAAAAGCATATATTCCGTAAGCGGCAAGCGCAAACGTTATGCCTGTGGCGACCTTTCCGCGAATAAACAGCGACAAGTGTAGCCCGATGTGTAGCGAGACGAATACGAGATACCAGTGACTTGCTTGCATGTGGGCGTTGCGGGCAAAATTTGCTCCACTTTCGATTCCGAGCCAAGAAAACACGTGATTCGATAGCATAATCCCGCTTATCATCAAGAACAGAACGCACACGATAACGCCAGCGTTAACAATCGTCCGCACGATTCTCAACGCGTTGTATTTTCCCTTGAGTACGCCCTTGATCCACGCACGGTTCCAAACAACGTGTACCGCCCACAAAACAAACTGCACAACGCCCAAGATTTCGTGGACGAGTCTACTGTCAAGTTCGCCGCCGAAAACATTGTAAAAAAGACCGTTCCCACCCATCAATATGAGGGTGAGTACGGCCATTGTTATATCTAATGTACGGCGGGCTATTTTACCCACTTGTCCACTTCCTTCTGCGCTTTTTCGCGTTCATTCTGTGCGACATGTCCCTAGATGGCGAGTCCCGCAGTCACGTTCGCGCCGGTCACCCCAACGCAGCTGTAACTATTGAAAACAGGCTTCTCTAGGATTGTTTACCCACTTGAACAAACTTGAAAAGCGTATATTTTACAGGAATATAATTCAAAATCACAGACCACATTTGGCGGTTTGGGGCTGATTGAGTAAAAAGGAAAATTATGCAGAATTCAAAAAACATAACAGTAAGAGTCCCATGGCAGGATAACGGTTGGAAAGGAACATTATGCAATCATCCACAAGACAACTTTTCCTGCAAGTATTTAAAAGGCATCGCAGATAAAAAGAATTGTGATTTTGAATGTCTTTTTGCTGCAAAAAAGTTTACAGACCTAACTATACAAGATCAAGAGAAAATCCCTTGTATTAAAGAGAACGCAGCATTTTTATCAGAAGATGCTTTGTCTTTTATGGCTGAATACCCATATTCATCATATACTGGTCTTGAACATATTAAACCTACAAAAGTTGATATTTTATCCAAATCATTAATTTCCCGTCCTTACCGATGGCTTAGAACAGAGGATTCACTGGCTTCTTCTATTGTTATTAATTACAGTGAAAAACGTGAAGATGAATACAAGGCATCGCATAAAAATTCAAAAAATCATCCAATAAATAATACATGGATAAACGAGCCCCAAAACCAAAAAGCCGTTCTTGAATATTACTATGACAATGTTAACGAAAAATCTTTGATTGTACCGTATTTAAAGAATGTCCCTTTTACAGAAGATAGCCGTCGAGTTGTTTTGGGCATTGGTTTTGTAAAAAAAGTACATGATACACAACACTATGATTCATCTGATGCATCTATAACGACAACCCCTTCTTTATGGGACAAAATCATTGAACATGATATTGTCAATAACGGTTTTATATTTCCTTATAAAAAATTGTATGATTATTGGCAAGCAAACAGCCAGCCCAATATTGACAAGTATATTCTATTTGCTGATGACGATTATCGGGATCAATTTAGCAACGGTTCTGAATTGATATCATACGATGCATTAATCAGCATTTTAAAAAAGGCTAAAAAATGTTATAAAGAAATTTCAACAGATATTCCTACAATCATTTTTGATTATGGCAAAATTTCAAGCTGGATAGACTCACAAATTGAGCGCTTACAAAATGAACGTGGAATATATCCCGGTCTTGGAACGCTTCTTCTCTCTTCAGGAAAGTTTACAACAAAAATTAATGATGAAGATAAAAATATAGCTCTAGATATTATTAAAAATATTTCATTTAATGGAACTCAAGACTCCATCAATGAATTGAACAAAGCAATCGATGACTACAATGGTGAATTTTCCGCAACACAAAAAGCCAAAGCAAAAAAATTTATTAAAGATAATCTTAAAACAATTAAAAATCTTTCTCGTTTTATTTGTAGCGAAGAACAATTCGCGGATATTTTGCAAAACGAGGCAATTTATGGTGATTTCATAAACAATCCTTATTTATTATTTGAAAATTCTTTACAAAACAAGCTGGATTTACAGATTCCATTAACACTTCTTGATAATGGCATGTTTTTTAATGTGCAAAAACAAAAAGAAGACAAAGATTTAACAATAATTGAGGCAGATTCTAAAGAAAGACTTAGGGCTTTTTTGATACGTGAACTCGATGAACAAGCACAAAATTATGGTCATACGACATTGCCGGACACTCGTTTAGTTGAGTTAATAAATGCCAGAAACCTAATACATGATTTGCATTTTGACACTGATAGTATAGAACTTTTTGAAGATTACTTAAAAGAAAAAATAATCATCAAAAAAATTAAAGAAACAACTTATTTAAAATTAAAGAGTATAGAAGAATTTGACAAAGTTGCTCGTGATGAAATAGGAAAAAGAGTAAAATCCGAAAAAATCAATTTAGATATAGATAGTTTTAAGAAAATCCTAAAGGAGAAACTTTCAAAATTTGACGGTAATGATACTCCAAAGGGAAAATTAGCCGCAGAAGAAAAGCTGGCGGCTTTAGCAAAACTCGCTCAAAATCAAATTTCTGTTTTAATTGGAGATGCCGGTACAGGTAAAACAACTGTACTTTCCGCTTTGTGCGCGCACCCCGAAATCAATACAAAAGTCTTATTACTTGCTCCTACTGGCAAAGCGAGAGTTAGAATGTGGGATGCAACCGGCAAGCAATATGATTCAAAAACCATTGCTGGATTTTTAATTGGAGACAACAGTTTCGACTGGAATACAGGCCGGTACCGGCTTCCAAGAACATCAAAGGTTGAATTATCCGATTATACGGTAATTATAGATGAATGTTCGATGCTCACAACCGAAATGTTTGCAGCAGTTTTGAAAGCAGCGTCATGTGCCAAAAGAATTATCTTTGTTGGCGACCCGAATCAGCTCCCCCCCATAGGTTGTGGCAAGCCCTTTTCCGATTTAGTTGACCATTTTACAAAGAATTATCTTTCCAATATTGCTAAGCTTTCCCAGACTATGCGAAGCAATATTTCAGAGACGAATGACTTTGCGGCTTGGTTTAAAGGTGGTAGCAACCCAGATGAAAGTATTTTAGATTCCATCGAAAAAGGTGAATCAGGAATTCGTTTTAGAAAATACGAAGATGAAAAACTTAATGATGTAATTATTGATGAAATTGTAAATGTTGCTGGGATGGAAAATAAAGATGATATAAAAAAATTTGACATTAGTTTAGGAGCTTTTATTAATGGTCAATACACAAATTTTAATGTTGGTGGATTTTTTGGTGTTCCAAAAAATGGTGGCTCTGGTTCAAAAGCAGAAAATTGGCAAATTCTAACTCCTGTAAAAAACTCTCCTGATGGCATTTATTCTATTAATGAAATAATCCACGAAAAGTATCGTCCAACACATTATTCTAAGTTTAAAGAGGTTAACAATTACTATTCTGAGGTTTGTGGACTTCAAAAAATTGGTGTTGGCGATAAAGTCATATGTACAAAGAATGGAACCTCAGACTCGTATCCGAAAAATGATTTTAATTATATTGCAAATGGTGAAATCGGGATAAGAGTTAGCAGTGCAAAAGGAACAAATTTCCCAAATGTTGAATTTTCTACTCAACTTGGAGTAACATATTACGGAAAAAAATATAATGATAACATGTACCCATGGAAATATTATGGAGATGATGACGACGGAGATTTAGAACTTGCTTATGCAATCACCGTTCATAAAGCACAAGGTAGTCAATTTAAAAATGTAATCCTTGTGTTAAATAAAAACAGCAGAATGTTATCTCGAGAACTTCTGTATACAGCCATAACTAGACAACAGAATGGACTCGTAATTTTATATAACGACAATTTTAGAAATCTTTTACGTTTTTCTTCGGATGCTTATTCAGAATTAGCTAAACGTTGTACCGATTTGTTTACGAATCCAAATTTCATCAATATAGAAGATAAAGGCTGGTACGAAAAAGAAAAAATTCACAGAACAGACAATGGTATAATGGTTCGTTCAAAATCAGAAGTGATTATAGCCAACGAATTAGAAAAAGCAGGACTTGATTGGCATTATGAAAATGATGGCAACTATATAATAATTAATGGCAACAAGTATTTACCAGATTTTGTCATAAATCATAATGGTAAAAAATATTACTGGGAACATCTAGGTCTTCTTAAAGAAAAAGATTATAGAGAAAAATGGGAAAAGAAGAAAAATGACTATCTAAGTCTTGAAAGTATTATCCTGAAAACTACACAAGACCAAGCAAACGGTGGTATTGATTGCAAAGCCATTTTAGATACTATTGAAGAAATTAAAGACAATTAATGCTCTATTGAGTAAACTTTCGCACTAGAAGGTCTTACGAATACAGGTATCGTGCATTCATTAGCGTGAGTATTTAACCATCGCCGTCATCGCAAGGTGCATCGCCACCGCGAACAGCGCCATAATGGCGATGTAATCTAGTGTAAACAGCAGATAGCCACGTTCCAGATCCAAGAAGAAGAACGGTTGCTGGAGCGTAAGGTATTTCCAGAGGCCGCGAGCGATAAAGGCGTAAATTCCGTAAGCGGCGAGCGCAAACGTTATGCCCGTTGCAACTTTTCCACGGATGAACAGCGACAAATGCAATCCGATATGGAGCGAGACAAATATAAGATACCAGTGACTTGCAAGCATGTGGGTGTTGCGGGCAAAACTGGCTCCACTTTCAATGCCGAGCCAAGAAAATACATGGTTCGAAAGCATGATTCCGCTCACCATCAAGAAAATTGCGCACAAAAGAATCCCGCAATTCACGACTGCCTGCAAGATGCGGAATACGTTGTAGCGGCCCTTGAACAGCGAAAGGAAGAATCGCCGGTTCAGCGTGATGTGCACCGCCCACAGAACAAGCAGCACCACGCCCAGAATCTCGTGAACGGCGGTCGATTCAAAGAAGTAATTGCCGCCCATCAGCACGAGCGTCGCGACCGTCATCGCGATATCAAGAGGCATACGGATTTTGGCGGAAATAGGCATATCAGGGAATATACATTATTTCGTCTTCACGCCGTTTTTCTCGAGCCACTTGGCCACATCTTTCGAGAGTCTTGAACCGCCAGAATAATGCACCGAAAGTCCTTCGCCGATTTTTGCGTTGGGCGCGAGTTTCGCAATCGCGGTGATGCTCTGGCCAAAGCGCCCGCCACCGTGGGAGCAGAACGGCAGAAGCCGCTTGCCCGTAAAGTCGTAACTTTCGAGCAAAGTCGCAATAGGCATCGGGATACTCGCCCACCAGTTGGGGTAACCGATGATAATCGTTTCGTAACCGGCCCACTTCTTTGCGTCAGGCTTTTTCTTGAGGGCAGGGCGCGCCTGTTTGTGCTGATCGTTCTGTGCCTGCTTCAAGACGGTGTTGTAGTCTTCGGAATAAGGCTTCACGAGTTCAAGTTCCACCATGTCGAAACCGGTCTGCTTCTTGATTTCGCGGGCGACACCGCGGGTATTCCCGCTCCAGGAATAGAA
>NZ_CACZDK010000021.1 GCF_902779965.1 Fibrobacter succinogenes
TATGCGACCGCCTGGAGGTAGCTTCTTAACGATGTCCTCCGCTATCGCGGCCTTAGATCCCTTGTATGGTAAACCTAGAGTTATCTTCGCCATAAGTCACCACGTAACGGTTAAAGTCAAGACTCCAGCAGCCACCCAGTACACGGCATGGCGAACATCCCCTTGCACGGCGTAAGGGATGGCGGCGATAAAGTCGAGAAGCATCAAAATCGTAGGAAAAACGCGCGGGTCTAGGTTCATACGAACCTCCCCTTGCTGTATTTGTATTCGCTTATCTTCGTGTCTCGCCTGTATGGACTCAAGCCCTTGTTCACGCGTTCGCGCTGCTCCGGCGTCAAGTCGTCGGAATCGTCGAAGCCGTGCTTGTACAGGCTGTTTGCTGCCCTCGGCATGTCGTTCGTAGATGCCATCGTTTATCCCTCCCTGTTCAAGATGTCCTCTAGTGTCTCGCACTTTTCCGGGCTGTCGCCATTACGGTTCCTTGCGCCGAATACCTTGCCGAAGAAGAAGCCGATAAGGTAGCACACAACGCCCATGCACACGATGAAGATGTCGCCCGTCATTCTGCGCTCCTCAAGAACTCGCTTACAAGATGGCGTATAAGTGCGCTGGAATTTCCGGCTATATCCGGGTCGATACCCTTCTTTATTGCGGCAACCTTTGCCGACTTGACATCTTCCATGTCGATGTATAAGCATACTTTAATGAGATTTTCTCTTTTTTTTCTAGCCATTTAGGCCTCCTTTTTTTTTGAATTTTTCTACACGTGCCTTGCAGTCGATTCGTCCAAATTCATCTCTCCAATTTGTACCGCAAAGATGATGAACTGGGCATTCGCTGCATACGGGATGCTTCTTTTCTTTCATAGATAAACTCTTTAGAAATTTAAAGGTCTGCCGGGGAACGCCCCCGGTGTTCGGTGTAGTCTAGTAGTTGCGAGTGAGCTCCGTCTTTTCGATTTTGGCGATAGCAGCATCGTAACGGAGTGTATCGCTATTGACTTCAACTCCAGTATAATCTTCTTCAATGGTCATGTAATCTGCTGCTTCCTTGAGGATTTCTTCGGCTTCTGCTTCGCCGAAATTCGGCGTGAGGATAATGTCGCCCGTAAGGTCACGATTCTGTTCTTCCTTTAGTTCGTAGCCGAGGCTGGAAGCCTTGTAAGATATGGCATTGAAAATTCGAGAAACCGAGTTTATTGCGTAATTGGGCGCTGGTGCACCTACGTGTATGTAGGTGAGTTCACGCGCGGGCTGTACAAGGATTACAAGGACGCGGTCACCGTCCTCATGTACATCGTCGAACGAAACGCTGGAATTAACAGTGATATTCGAATCGTAATCATCCTTATCCATAATCTCATAATCAACGGCTTCGTCAGAAAGACTGTATTCATCATCGGGGAGTTCTTGAATATGGTCGGTGTGATAAGAGACTTTCCCGTCCTTGAGTTCGTAAACTTCCATAACGGTGAAGTCGCCTTTGCAATTCTGCATGATTTCGTTGATAGTCATTTTGTTACCTCTTGTTTATTGTTTACGTCTATAATTTATATAATTTTCGAACTAAAAACAAGGGGTGAAGCCAACATTTTTGCTTATTTTTTACTTACATTCAAGAAAGACAAAAAAAGCCCGAAAAAAGGGCTTTTTTGCAAAAAATTTTCAAAAAACGGCCTAAAATAGCGATATTTGCCCGTTTTCGTCGCATTTTAGCGCGTTTTCAGGCGTTATTTTGGCGATTCGTGGCGCTTCTGTAGGCGCAACGGCAGGCGCCTCTTTAGGCTCGGTTCCGGGCAATCCTGGATCCTTCTGAACAGTGGCACTATGTGGATATTTGCCTTGTCCTATGCGCCTCTTGAAGTGGGGCCATGCAATCAGGTAGGCTGGCGTGAACCACGCCTCGCGATACTCCATCGCTAGAGCGTCGCCGAGCCTGACTACAGCAGGAACGCCGAGAAGCGATAGCGTGAGGTAGGTCATGTGTACGCATCTCGGGTCTATGTCGCCGCAGTCCACAAAGACGTTCCACGCGTAATTAACGCCGTACCCGTTGAGCACGTCGATGCTTGCGAGATAAGGCCGCCTGCACCGCATGTAGGCTCGTAAAGCGAAAGAACGTGGTCCGGGTCGTTCTCGAAGCGCCCAAGAACTTCGTCCTTGTCTAGCGTGCATTCGCTCATTAGATGGCTTACGTGGTAAGGCGTAAAGAACTGCCCGGCCTTGCCGTTGCTTGTGCCGGAGTCCATGTAGATTTCTCCGGCAAAGTCGCGGAACTCGCCGGAGCCGTTCTTTGCCGCCTCAATCTCGCCCATGAACAGGCCGAGACATGACGCGAACGTTTCGAGCTGGTCCCTGGAGTATTGCTTCGCAACGTTCATGTACCGCTTTTCGAACTCATCGCGATTCGTGAAGTCGAACGTGTTGCGTACAGAAATGGCTGAAAGCTCGAAGAAGTCGCGGACAACGGAATAGTAGTCGCGGTCACGTATCGTCTGCAACATGCGCGGAATTTCTCGCCGTGCCTCCGTAACGGATGGCAATCGTTTGTTTGCCATGCCTACACCCTCACCATTTTGCAGCGTCCCATTCGTGTCGTTCCCTGTACCACCCTTCCGGGAGTGTAGGCAGTATGCGCTTCGCCAGCTCGTAATCTTCATTTGTGAGCGTCCGGCGGTCGTTTTTCGCCATGTAGTAGTAGTCTAGTCCGAGATGCACGGCCTCGCAAATTTTGAACGTGCGTTTATCCATATTAGCTCCTTATAGTTTGTGTAAATCGGAGAATGACTTCCAGCCTCTCTCGGTGAATTGCGTGCTGTACACTTCACCGCGCGGCATTATAGGCTTCCACGCCTCGTCGCAGAAAAGGCGGTAGTGGTACACGCCAATCCTTTTACCGTGCTCGGAGTACGGCGGTTCGCACCACATCAGCTTTCGGTTAGAACCGAAAAGGGCGTTCAGTAGCCATTCGGTTTTCTTGAGGTTCATTCCTCCCGGATAGTCGATGGACAAGTGGTAGCAGCGTTCGTAATCGGGGTTTTTCCACCATCCGCTTGTGTGGTAGCCCACGTCGCGTGTCATCACTACTTGAGCGTCGATACGCTCGATGTACCATCTGCACGATTCAAGGTAAGGCGTGATGTACTTGCCTTCGAAAAAGCCCTTGTTGGCGGCGTTGAAAAGACGCGAGACGATGCCTTCGGTGGGTTCGTTGCGTCCGATAATGCGGATGTTCATCATTTGTCTTCTACCTTATCGTTCCATGGGTTCTTGACTTCGATCGGCATCATGCAGGTGTCGCAGATGCGGTGGATGTCCTCTACGCTGTGCGGCACGTCGCTGTCTCCAACTCCGTAAACAGTCCCGCAATTCGGACAGGCCACATCGCGGTAATTCATTTCTTTTCCTCCTGCATTTTTCCCCAATGGCCCTCGTTGACGAACTTACCTTCGGCAACGAGCTTACCTAGCGTTTGCCGTCCGTATTCTTTTATGAGGTCGCTCGCAAAATGGTATTTGCCTGTCGCAACCTCGACGTAGAACGTGTCGGCCCATCTTACGGGATTTTCCTTGCCGCACACCCTTTCTCCGTCAGCGACCGATTCCGTTTCACGTCGGACAAGGTAAATGAGCATCGTGGCAGAGAAAATACCGATAACCCATCCGACAAAAAATCCAATGTAAAACATCATTCCTCCCAGCTAATCACAAAGTACATCTTTCCCGGCTCGGCTCCCCATTCGGTCTTGCCCATGCCGATGCGAATGCGTGGATTCTTGAATGTAAGCCACTTGTCTTTTTCCGCTCTGCTCGGGTATGCTAGAGAAAATTCAAGCACGTCATACTTTAGATTTAAAAGCTCGCTTTCCATGCCGTTAATTTCGCCTTCATCAAAATCTATATGAAAGTTATAGTCTCTAATCAAATCGTTTTTTAGAGTCTCAAACTTGATAAATTGACGGATGTAGTGAGGCTTGATTTCCCTATACTCCTCCTTCTTGACTCCATCTTTTATCATGTCGAACCACTGCTTCTTCAGCGACAAAGTGAGCGTCTTCATTATCTCTCCTTAACTTTGTATTGCATGACGTCGATGATTTTGTCTTTTTCTTCCATTGTCAATCCACCGAGAGTGACGGTTATAGCGTTATCGATGTAGAAGGTGGCTTCAAAGGTTTTTCCGGTTTCTTTAAACGAAACCAAGGCGATTCGTTCTACAGGTACAATATTTTTAGTACCGTTACCATTAAGAATTAAGCATCTTTCTATCATTTTCCCTCCTTCGGAGCCGACGGCAGCGGCATCCAATAAGTCGCATTATGCGTTACCCATTCTTCACCACCATCTTCATACTTATGAATATTTATTACCTTTTCGCTCATTTATTATCCTTTGCCCTATTGGGCGGTTGAGTTTGTTTTGAATTTCTCGGCAATGGCGATCCAACGCTGGCGCCACTTCCACATCCTATTTGAAGCGTTGCGGTCATGTACCTCAACGTAATACCAAGCCTTATTCAGACAACCCTCGGCATTACGCAAGCACCGCTTTTTCTTCTGATGACGGATTTCTTTTTCTTCACTATCAAATGCACGATTAAAATTGTTTTCTTTGTCACGAATTAGACAAAGTAACTCTTTAACCTCGTTCTTTTGCTTTTCTTTCAACTCCGCAATTACCTTGTCGGCTTCGGACTTGATGTAAACTTGGGCTGCATCATCGTCGCCCGTCTTGATGTACTCTTCGTACACGTCAAAAGCGTGTACCGCTTTCATTTCGCTCATTTGCGCCCCTCCAATTCTTGTTTAATCGTTCCGCATTGAGTGCACTCCCAGCAGATTCCGAAAAGACCTCCCCAAATTGGCAGCATCTTATATGCGGAATGGCTACAGGTAGCTTGTTTAAATCGTTTCTCGATATGTTCAATCGTCATTTCGTTAATTTGTACTCCTTCGCCTTCTTGATGCACTTACTTTCCATCTTACGCCACCTTTCCGCCACGCTGTTGTCGTAACCGATTCCTTCGGTCTTCTCAAACGCCACAACATCGGCCCAATTAGCGCACGCCTTATAAAGAGCACGTTTAGTCCTGACGTTTTCGGCTCTCGCTTCCATGCACTGTTCAAACCACCTCTTTCCCACACCCTCTTTGCGAGTGATTTCAGCCTTGAGTTCCGCGATGGCTGCGTCCGCTTCGTCAGCATCGTAGAATCGTCCTCCGCTTTGGAATGGGAAATCGGGGTCGTAATCGTAATCTTTCAGTTCATCGCACTTCATATTATCTCCTTTGCGATTCTGTCGCATGCCCTCTTGCAGAGCTTCAAAAGTTCCTTCGTTTCCTTCGGGTAGTTCGTCAAGTTCCCGTCATACGGTACGACCGAGTTCTTGAACGTGTCGAAAACCATCTCCGCGAGAAATGCCGCGGAATTGTTGCGGTGGCATTCGTGGCACGGTCTGCACAGCGGGTGTCCGCATCCGTATGTGCCTGTGGAGTAATCGAACTCGAAAAGAACGAAGTCGCCTTCAGCGACAATTTTCACCTCGACATTCACGCCCGATAGCTTGCCTTCGCGGAATCGGAAAACGTTCTCGACATACACGCCGCAATCGTTCTGTATTCCGAGCTTTCCGTTAAGCAGCCACGTCGGGTGCTCCGCATCGTCAAGCATCGGGAGTAGTGAGAGCTGGTCGGTCATGATTTCTCCGTTGTTCAAACTTTGTCCGTCTTTATCGCTGGAACGGACAAACCAGTTTTGCACGGCTTGTGTGTAATACCCTCTTGGAGAATCATCTAACGCGGGAATTGAATTCGTTAGATAATCGTTCCGTGCAAACTTTTCCCTCCGGCGGCGTTTAGAAGGGATAAATGAAATGTGATTTTGTGTCGTGCCGCCATCGGGATTAAAGGGTGATTGACGGGGTCGGATGAATTCACTTTCGTGGCGCTTTCCTGTCCGTCAATCGTTTTTTTTATTTAAAATCTGCGTGTGGGTGGTTCCTTCGAAAAAGATTAAACCATTTTATACCAGCCTTTGTCACATGGTACACCGTTTCGCATACACTCCATTTCCCGGCGGGTTCCGATGTCATCATCCCTTTATTCACTAGGGATTCGCATGCGGCATTATCTCTTTCGTTTACTGTGGTCCCAAAGAAGTTTCGGTAGCCTCCATTTTTTCCCCATCCTCCAAATACGGGGCTGGTGTCGTAGCCAAGGGAGTGTGCAATAATCTTGATTTCTCTTACTGTGCACGTAATTCCGTTAAATGAAAGTCGTAATCCTTTTGGCATTTTTCCCTCAACAAGGTGTGCATCCTTGACGCCGTATTCCGAAGACGCCTTCTTTTCCAACAGCGTCAAGGATGCTAGATATTGGCCACTATCGTTAGCCTCCAACTATTTCTCGGTAGTTAAGTCCCGTCAGGTATATCGGACCCTGCGTCGCCACTCTTTGCCTGGCGTGGAATCTTTCCCGTCTTGTTCACCGCGCTTCGCCTCGGAGTCCAACCCTTGCGGGTATATGCCCCACTGGTACATTACTGAAACAAGCAACTACTTATAGCGGTCGGTTGATGTCTCTTTGAAAGGAGTGAAGTCAACCGAAAAACAAAGCTCTCCTCTTTTTAAGCTGCCGTATGGACTCGAACCACATCTCCGGCTTATTACGTCGGTGCTCTACCATTGAGCTATGACAGCGTTGTCCACGCACGGGTTCAGCAAATTACGGGAATTATTGAAATTCACATTTTTCCCCGTGCGTGGGGTGCTTCGGGCGTGGCATCAATAATGGAGAGCTTCCTACGTCGCAGGAGCAACGATCATCCGTGTTATTGGTTGATATTGTCCTTTGATTTGGTTACTCGTCACGCCTTCGGCTTCTCCGTGGGCTAAAGTTGGGCTCGCACGGAGAAAACTTTTGTTTATTCGGCAATCTGCCAGTCATCAGCCAGCATGTCGGTTTGGCTTGCAAGCCACCCGACAACATAGGTGTCGTCCGCTGCCTTCATGTCAATGTGAGGGGCAATGTTGCACTTTTTGCCAGTGTAAAATTCCTTTGCCGGAGCGTTACGCATAAGTTCGCCATCAACGGTAGAACCTTGCTGAAGCGTAATGAACATACCCTTGCCGTTCCAGCCCTTGCGCTGAACCTTGCGTCCTGCCTTGATCTGTTGAATCGCCCAATCAAAGCCGTGCGTGGTTTCGGGTGCTTCCATGACGGAATCTGTTTTTTCGTCAATGTCGTAGGTTTTTTCAAAGATGTCCGGCTTGCACGGATAAAGTTCGCCGTTCACGCCACGGATGATGTAATCGCCTACGCTCGCGTGGTGGTCGCCTTCCAGCGTCTTGATGTACATCTCGCCTTGGTCTTTGAATAAGATAGTGCCATCTTCGTAGGCTTTCGCAGCCCAGTCGGGAACGTAGTATTCGCCATTGCTGTTCATGAGGTCGCCATCGTACTTGAAGCATTCGATGGTAACAGGTTTCTTTGTTGCTTTCATTTTGTATTCCTTTTATTAGTTTGTCTAAAATGGTAAATCCACGTCCTCGTCACCGTAACCTTGCGCCTCTTGCTGCTGGTACGCTTGGCGCTGCTGGCCTTGTCCTTGTGCGCCGTATCCACTTCCGTTCTGCGTTCCGCGCGGAGTGAGAAGCTGGAAGGTATCCATGTTGATTTCTGTGACATATCGCTTTTGACCGCTAGTCTGGTCTGTCCAGCTACGGTTGGTGAGGCGTCCTTCCACGTAGAGGCTCATGCCCTTGTGGATGCCGAGCTGTTCAACGACTTCCGCAACCTTGCCCCAGCCTACGATGTTGTGCCATTGGGTGTCTTCCTTCTGTTCGCCGTTGTTGTCGCGATAGCGGCGCGAGGTGGCGAGGGAGAAGGACACTACCTTGCGTTCTGTTTGCTGGTTGACTCGGATTTCCGGGTCCTTGCCGAGATTGCCGATCAATTGAACTTTGTTCAAATAAGCCATGTTGTTTTATTCCTTTTTTCGTTAAAAATTCATTCCCATTTTTGCGCGTACCGCTGCCTTTTCCGCTTCGCGCTTGCGCTGTAGCCTTACTGCCTTCGTGATTCCCTTGTGTGCGGCGCTAAGGCGTTCGATTTGCTCCGGTGTGTAGAAGAATCCGCGTTCTTCCGCATTCCTTCGCCTTGTCTGTGCACCATTCATTGCGCTGATGTTGTCCGGGTCGTTGATCCTCCTTGTTCTCCACGTCCTCTGTCCTCTGCGCTTTGCAAGCCACGGTTTCTGCTTTTCCATCGCTATGTTCTTGTTCCGTCCGTCCTCTAATATCTTGCGGTTCATTGCGAGTATTGCCGGGTCCGAGTTTCTGCGCTTCATGAATTCTGACACGGTGACGTATTCGAGGTTGTCGAGGTTGTAGTTTTCGCGGTCGCCGTCAATGAACCAGATATTCAGCCCGTGCGGTTTTGACTGACCGAACTTTAGACGGTAGCAGTATTCTGACAGCATCAGACGCTCGTTTCCAACGTTGCCCCTGTAGTAGCCTTTCTTGCACCAGTAGAACACGTAGCCGTTGACTATCTTGTGCTTTTTCGCCTTGCATCGTTCGTGCGGTCCTGCGATGTGGAATCCACGCTCGTGGCAATGGTCTATTACTGCCTGGTACGAACAGCCGAACTCTTTCGCGGCGCGTCTGTAGCTTCCGTACTTCTTCGCGAGAAACACCATCTCGTCGATGTCCGCGTCTGTAAAGTATCTAGTCGCCATAGAAAGCCATGCTCACCTGTTGCAGCTTGTCCTTTTTCGTCCTGCGCTGTATTGGGGCGTACCCGTCGTATCCGTGGGATACGGCCCACTTCTCAAGCGCGTAGATGCGCTTCGCTATCTTGCTTCCTGCACCTAGCTTCTCGCGCACCATCGCGGTTGACGGGTACTTGAGTTTCTTCATTCGTCCTCTAGTACATCATGACGATGTGGCGTACCTTGCCCTTGACGATGGCCGTAATGATTGCCTTCGCCTTTTCCTCGTCGATTCCGCAAGCCTTGAGGTCCTCCAGCGCTTCGCGGTTGCAAGTGCGCTTGTAGGTCTGTTGGTCTTCCGGGAAAAGCATCTCGGACTTTGTCTTTTCCGCGTCCTTGATAGCCTTCTGTGCGTCACCCTGCACGGTGACGGTGGCGTTTGCCCTTGCGGCTTCTGCCTGCTTCTTTGCTCGTTCGGCATCGGCCTTGGCTCTCGCTTCCGCTTCGGCTGCCGCCCTTGCGTCGGCTTCGGCCTTTGCCTTCGCGCGTTCGGCTTCCTCGGCCTTGCGCTTGGCTTCTTCGGCTTCAGCCTTCGCCTTGGCCGCTTCTTCCGCAAGTTGGCGGTTGCGTTTTTCCTCCTCGGCTTTCAGGCGCTCGTATTCGCGCTGCTGTTCTTCCTGCTTGAGCTGTGTTTCGAGCATGGCGTTGAGCTGGCGGCGCGACTCGTTTAGGGCTGCGACCGCTTCGGCGTAGCTTTCCTTCCAGTACGCCTCGTCGTGCGCGTGTCCTTCTAGCACGTTGATGACATCCTGGACTCCGTAGCTGTCGCAACCGATGGCGCTTGCCGGAAGGTTCGAGATTTCGATGATTTCGTTCTTGCGGTCCTCGATTTCCTTCACGGGCTTCATCACTTCATCCTGCAACATTTCGAGCGTGTCGCGCACCTCCTTGCGTGTGGCGTCGATGAGTTTCGGCTTCGCCTTGAGTGCAGCAGCAACCTTCTTGCCTTCGTCTTCGATGGCGGTCTTGAGGCTGCCAATCTTGCGGCTCAATGCCTTGCGCTGCTTTGCGCCTTCATCGGTCGTGGGGTCTGCTACAAGCCCGCGTGCAATCTTCTTGACCTGCTGAAGCATCGGGACAAAGTTTTGCTTGTCTAGGAAAATTGCTTCAAGGTTATTTTGTTCCGGTTTCTTTACGATTTCGAAGGATTTGCCCGTATCCTTGATTTCGATTGCGTTCGTGTTGATAACTTCCGCTTCTGTGGTTTGTGCCATTTTTCGTTTCTCCGTTATGTTGTAAAAAAATTTGAGGGTTCTATCCTAATCTTTGGAGCTTGCCAAGTCACCCACAACCACGTTCTACCTTCTGTCGATTTAGGTCCTTTTAGAATAGGCTGTTGTCCACTACGCCGTTGTCCTGCTGTTCCATCGCGGTAGGGGCGCTCTGGTGCTGCTGCGCCTTCGAGATGTTCGCCACGATCGTGTTAAACACCTCTCCGCGGCGTTCCGGCGGTACGTTGTTCGCGGACTTGAAGCCTAATTCCTTCATTGTGTTTTGGTAGATTTCGGGCGACTGAGTCCAGAGACCTTTCATCCCTTCCATGAACTTCTTCGTTTCTTCGTCGATTTCCTTCTTTGCGTCCTTCGGCTTTGCTGGCGCTTGCGGCTGCGCATCCTGCGGAACTTCGGTGAGGCCTTGCTGTTCGAGCTTGTCGGCTCCGGTCATGTGGTCCGGGAGTTCGTCGTTAGTGTACGGCATGCCGCCGAAGTCAAACGGGAAAGCCTTGCGGAACGCGCTCACGATAGCCACCTTCTTGAGCATCGTGCGCGGCTTGCTCTGCCACATGGAATTTCCTTGGTCGTATTCGTCGAAGAAAACTTCCTCGCGGGTAGGGTGGGTGCGGTCCTTACGGTAGACGGTGCAGACGCAACTTACGGTTCCGTCAGGGACGAGCGCGTCAACCTGCCATGATCCGTTTTTCCCGGACTTCGTGACCTTTCCGCGCTTGAAATCTCCCTTAAATTCGATTTCAAATCCGTCATAGTTCGGGTTGAGCTCGGCACGCTTGATGTAAGTCTCATAACCTGTGACGATGCTCATGTCAGTGCTGCCGTCCTTATTCTTGTAGGTCACTGCGTACACTTCGCGCTTCCAGGGGTTTAGCCCGAATGTCCCGGCGACCGCGAGGAACTGCTTCGTCTGCTGTTCGTTCAAGCCCTTGTTCATGGTCTTGAGGTAATCGAGGAGCAAGTCCTGCGTCACCTTGTTTTCTTCGCTTGTAGCTACGATTTCGTTTGCCATTTTACTTTCTCCGTAATAGTTTGTTAAAGGTTGTTGTCAAGATATGCCGCAATGGACATGAGCTTGACAAAGAGGTACATGCAGCCCATTCCGACAGCTATTAGGCCGACAAATCCGGCGATATGCTTTACATCATCGTTATCCATCGTCGGCTCCTATGCGTTGATTACAAGCAGGCGGGCGAAGAATCGGAGCTCCTTGGCACCGTTGCACTTGCCGTTACTTTCGCGCTGTTCGACGGCATCCTTGACGGACTTCGGGACATTGCCTGTGCATCGGATGTGGGCGCCTTCTGCATCTTCGTCTATAACGATCTGCCAATTTCCATCCTTGGAACGTATAATGTTGTCGGAAAATGACATTTTATGCCCCTTCGATAAAGTTTTTCGCGTCGCGCAAAGTTTCGCCGATGGTGGCGGTGGAGTCCACCTTGAAGCCGAGCTCCTCGGCCTTTGCGATGGTCTGGAGGTCGCTTTCACGCGAGAAAGAGCGCACAACGGCCTCGCTGATTACGTTGGTAAGGGAAGCGGGGATTCCGCTATCCTTGCGGCGTTTCGATTCGGCGGTGGCGATTTCGTAAGCCTTCGCCGTTATCGCCACGCTCTTGAGTGTAGTAGTTTCTGTAGCCATTTTTTTCTTCCTTTTTTGATTAAACTTCGAACGGGTGCTTTGGCAAGTAAGCCCAGAATGTCGGGGTCACGCTTTTTGCGTTGAAATGGTTTGAAAGCCTATATTCGAGCGGGAGCACCTGGAAGCCGAGCTTTACATCGTAATACCCGATGCAGACATCGTAATCGACAATCATTAGAACCGTCGTGTTAGGCGTGGGGATTCTGTTAGGATCGTGCTCGTAGTCAATCCAAGTCACCATCTTTTTATGTTCTTTTGCCATTTTTTCCTCTTGTTTACATGTGTAAATATACCTTAATTTTCCCATGTTGTCAAGATATTTTTTATAAAAAACTTGATTTTTATTGTAAAATGTTTGTTAACACGAAAATAGCGCCATTGCTGACGCTATTTTGGCTTTTTTTTGAAAAATCCGATTCGCTAAAGCGCCTCCAGCAGCGATTTCACGCCGTCGGCGAAAATCTTGTAGTAGTGGTGGTTGTCCTGCTCACGCGCAGATCGTTCGGCCTTTTCTAGTCGCTGGCTCACGCCTTGCGCGAAGTTGCGTAACAGGTTTATTTCTTCGTTCATCGGCGCGATGTTGTTCAAGATAAACTGCGAGAGAATCTTTTCCCACTTCGTCTTGAAACCGTCATTGCCTGCGATGCTCTTCACGTTACCGAGGAACTCCTTCCGTTCGAGGCTGGAGAGCCGTTGGATTTTCGCCTTGCGGTTCTCCTCGTCGATTTCGGCTTGCGGACGCGTGTCCGGCTTCGGCTTTCCGTAGTTCTTCCTTGATGGATACGAGGTAGCCGTTGAGTTTTCCAGGTTCAATCATGCTTTCTCCTTTGGAGACAACGGCAGCGGCATCCATTTTGTATAAAGTTCTTGGTTCTCGACATCAAATTTGCAGGTTGTATCCCAGCGACGCAATTCAATGTATGTCCCGTATCTAGATGGATTTTCGACAAATACAAGAATCCATTGCTTTTCTTTCGGTTTTTCCTCGCTGAACTTTCTCCAGCGGAGTTCTTCTTTCAGCTCCGCGATACGTGCTTTCAGGCGCGACATCTCGTCGTCGTGGCTGGGTGGAAAATACTCGCAATCTATAGCCATTACTTTGCCTCCTCATTTTTATGCGTTTTTATCCCTTCAAGCTCGACACCACCGAAAGTTACATTCTTGATTGTAAAGCCGCCTTTTGGTTTTAGTAGTTTGTCGGCAGTCTCTACTAATTTTTTAAGTCCCGCAATCTCCATTAAGAGTTGCTCAACTTCCATCTTGTGGGACTCCTCCAAGTCAGCAATAAACTTGTCAGCTTCAGACTTGAGGTATATTAGCTCGTTGTGCCTTCCCTGCATTACAAGTTCTCTCGGTCTGTACGCTTTCAGTTCGCTCATTTGTTACCACCTTTGAACGGCGGATTCATGATTGAGTTCTCGTACTTGAGCATTTGGAACATATCGGGCTCAAAACTCGCTAGAACCTTGTCCTTTGCCGCGTTAAAAAAGTTGCGGTCAACCTCGAACCCGAACGATTTACGGCTCATTTTCTGTGCCGCAAGCAACGTGCTACCGCTTCCGCAGCAGGGGTCGATGACGGTTTCGCCTTCGTCAGTAAAGATGCTTATTAACTTCTCAAGGAGCTGGACTGGCTTTTGTGTAGGGTGGATTTTCGGCGTTTCTGTATCGCGTTTCCAGTCCATGCAGTTGAAAATCATCTTTCCGTTGTTGTTGAATTTCGGCAACTTGTCGCGGTAAAAAATAATCCCATATTCACAATTTCCGACCACCTTCATGTTCGCCTTGAGCACCTGCGCGGAAAAGTCCTTGCGGAACACAAGATTGATGTAGTTGGGGAGCCCGTATTTTTTGCCAAGTTCGATGAACTTGAATTGTTGCTCGAACTCGCAGAACAGAATCATGCAGGGAGCCTTCCCTTTTTCTTTCGGCTCCTTGACAAGCATCTTGCTGCAAAAGTGCATAAATTCTGCCGGTCTAAATTCGTTTTCGGAGTTGAAAAACTTTTTGCCAGCCTTTTCGCTTTCACCGTTCTTGTTGTCTCCATCCACGTACCATGACGGATTAGAACCGTATGCGTTCGTGCCGAGGTTGTATGGCACGTCAGCGATGATGAGCTGCGCCTTCGGTATTTGGTACACCTTGTAGTTCTGGAATGAGTCCCGATAAAGGTGCATATCGTATTTATGCCATTCGTTGTCCATTTTCATTTCTCCGTTATCATTTTGTTGATGCTAACAATATGTTTAAATTGGGTGGCCTCCGGGCGCGGTAAAAACGAGGTAAAAATGGATCATCTGTTATACGCCCATCGGCCTAAATCTTTTTTTTCTAAAGTTTAGACAGCCGCTCTACTTCGGCCATAGCCTTCCTTAGCTGTCCTTCCTTCTGCGTGCGCAGGTTGTGCTCGACGTTTTCGCGTATCTTGTCGCCGAAATGCCTGTTTATGGCGCAGTAGCAAGATACGAGACAGTTCCACATCTTGAACTTCTCGTCATTGGACTTGGCTCTTGTTCCGTCCTTCTCATTAACAGACGATTCAAGCTTATGCTTCATGCAGTTCAATTTCCTTTGCATGTTTTCGGAATAGTTGATAAACAGCTTCGCGATGCCGACAAGCTTTTTCTCGTTGTCCGTGGCGCCTTCCTGGAGCGTATCGACAAGTTTTCGCTTCATGTCAAAGAATTTAGCCTGTCCTTCTGTGAGTTCACAGCCCCCCCCCACATCACCTAATATTTTTAAGGCTTCCTCGAATGGCGGGTTGCCGATGCAATCGTCGAATACGTGTTGTTCCATTGTCGTTTCTCCTGTTTTGAGTTTATACGTTTTTTTTACTATTTATGCGGCAAGATTCCCGTCCGACATGAGCAAGTTCTTTCTGGCCTTGGCCTCGGCCCTGTACTTGCGTTGCCTTGCGGCCCTCTTCGCCTTGAAATCCGGGTCGTTCTTGTGCGCGTAATAGTAAGTCATCGCCTTCTTGCGCGAGTTCTTCACGCCCTTCTCGGTGTGCCTGTAGCGTTCTCCGCGGTCGTGCATGGACTTCTTGCCGGCCTCGCTCTGCTGCCATTTCTTGCGCGATTCCTTGCGCTTTTCGTTTTTTTTCGTAGCGTTCGGAGCCGATCTTCTTCGCCCTCTTGCTAGTGTCCTCTTCCTTCGGCATCGTGGCGCACGGGCGCATTCGTGAGGCTATGAGCGATTCCCAGCTATCCATTGCATCCGTCCTTGCACCTGTAGACATCGTTCCCGACCTCCCGCATGTTACCGATTTTGCGGACCTTGCCGCACCTGTAGCAAGTCGCCGTTTGTGGTATTTGGCGTCCTTCCGCTCTCGGATGCAGCAGGAGCCAGCTTGTGCGCTTCGTCTCATGCTCCGACATTTGTCGCAACTGGATTCCGTTGTAAGTCATACGTGCCCCGCGTTTTCGTACTCGAACATCTTGCGGAAGTCGTCAACGGTTGCCGGTATAAGTGCGAGCGATATAGGTCCGCTTGCCGGGTATCCGTTAGCTATCGGCATCTTTCGCCAGTACTTGAGATAGAGCCTGTAGATGGCCTTCTTGATGGGTAGCGTGTATGTCCTGTAGTAGCCCGGGCCGTTCGATCGTGCTGTGCAAAGGTCGAAGTACGCGTTGCCGCCGCATGCAATGGTGTAGTTCTTGACGGCCTCGTTGCAGTTGATGGCCTTCTTTACGGGTTCATGCGGTAGCCACGCGGCGCATGGGTCGTTGTACTCGATGGACTTGTTCTTGTCGTCGCTCCTGTATTTAAGCCATTCCTCGGCATAGTTGCGCATGCACTCCTTGAGCGTCTTCTGCGTCGGGATGCTCTCGATGTCCTTCGCCCTTTTGAAAATTTCGTGTACCTGCTCCGGGCTGGAAAACTGTATAGCTTCCTGTAGAGAAGCGGATATTATGACTATCGTTTCCGGTACCTTTCGCCCTATATGTTCATAGCATAGAGCAAGTTCATTCTGTATCTGGTTGATTATAGGCTGTTCGTTAGAATGTTCCGATTGTTCCATTTTTCAGTTTCTCCAGTCCGCCGTTCATGATGAACTCGGTAGAGTTTTTTAGCACCCTCGCGTTGTGTTCGCTCACAGTCTCGTACCTGTAGCGCTCCGCGTCCTCGTCCTTTTCTTCGCGCTTGTCGTCACGGTACGCGGCCCACTTGACGAGAACGGCGTAATGGTTTTTCGGCACGGGCTGGATTTCCCCGTTTTCAAGTTTCGAGCTTAGCGAGTCTATAGCACGGTTGAGCGCCTGCTGGTTCCCGAACTTCATCCCCAGCTCGTTGTACTGCTCCTGCGACAGCAGGACGTTCCCGAACTCGCCCGAATACGCGAGGTTTAGGATTTTCGGCGGTACGGGCTGCTGCTGATTTATCGTAGATGGAGCCGTTTCCAAAGTCCCATTTGATAGGGATTTCGTCTTATTCGGAGCTTTCTGTGCTCCATCGGTCCCGTCTATAAACTTGCGGTATTTTTTCGTCCATATAGTCTCGGTTCCTGGATGGTCTGCAAGGTAGGATTTTTCCTTCGCCTTCGCGGCAAGATATTCGTCGCCATACTTTTCACAGCAGGCGTCGTGAACCGCCTTATAGCTTATTTCTGTTTTCTCCATGTTTTTCGCCATGGCGCCCTCGATGCCCTGCACGTAGCATAGCGCGATGTAGTTGTCTGCATCCGCCAGCAGGTGTTCCGCATATTCGTTCTTCTGTTCGCAGAATTCCTGATAGGCGAGGGTATCGCGGAAAGACGAGAACCATTCCCATACGTTCGACTCGTTGATATTCCGAGTCCTTGAGAGAAATTCCCGAATGACGATCCTTACGGATGAGATGTTTTTTTCAGCCACTTCTTACCTGCTATTCGATGATGTAATATCTGTTCTTTACGACCAAGTCTAGATACTTGGCGCAATCCATGGCCGTCACTCCTTCGTTCTTCATGTCGTCGATGTTTTCACTTACGGCGTTGATGAAGGACTCCCGCATGTCGTCGAAAGTCTTTGTCCTGTTCATTGTCAGGGATAAGACACGAAACGTGCTTCTCGGTAGGAATAAGCCTTTGGGAAGTACCAGTCTAACCATCTTTCTTCCCGGTTACTTCGGCTTCCAGCTTCTTCACAGCCTCGGCTACGACGCGGGCCTTGCTGTCCTTTACGCCGTCGGCTTCGAGCCTCTTCTTGATGATATTCTCGATGGTCTCGTTCGTTTCGTCGCGAACTGCAATCATTACTGCCATATTTTTTCCTTTTTTTTAAAATTATATAAAAAATTTATATAAAACTTTTTAAAAAGTCAAGAGATTGGCAGAAAAAAATTTATTTTTTTTTGAGTAGGGAAGATGCAGGGTTGGGGTAGGGTGTGGGTAGGGGGGGGTAGGGGGGGGGGTAGGGGGTTACTGGTAGGTGGGGGGCTATTACATTACATTACATTGCACATCATTACATGACATGACATTACATTACATTACATTGCACATCATTACATGACAATCTTTTCCTTTTCTTTGTTTTTGTTTTTGTCTTTGTCTTTGTCTTTGTCCTTTTCTCACACACTGTCCTCACACTCTTCGTGCGTGAGAGAAAATTTTTTTTCACGACCTGTTGACCGCTGGCGAAAAATTTATTAAATTGGAATTGTCCATTCAGGACTTTCTCCTTCTTGGCCCGGTTCGCTTGCTCCCCCTTGGCGACCGGGCTTTTTCTTTTCGATCGTGTCTTATTCCGGCGTACTCCTGCACGGAATATTCCGCTTTGCTTTCGCTTTCGTTTTACGTGCGCTGTAGGCTTGTTTTTCGCTCTAGGACTATAAAGTGTATAGCAAGCAAAAATAATGGCTAGAAAGTGCGTTTCTGTGCAATTAAGCTATATGCGTAAATTCGCATATTTGCATGGTTTGACGCGAAATTGACGAAAAAAGCCCCGGTCGGGGCTGTTGATATTGTGTCGATTGTGTGGACTAGGCTATAGCGGCTTGGTATTTTTCCAGAACGCAGTTCTCGATGTGCTCCCGGAGCTGTCGTGTAATCGGCATCACCAGCGAGCGGAAATCTTCGCCCTTGGTGTACGGGTCAACTGGATAGCCAACGTAGAGGCCGTATTCACCATCCATCACGCGAAGCCCGCGAATCTGTATCTGGTCGTTGAGTACGATCGTGGCGAGGGCCTTCATTTTGCCCATGTTTGTCCCTTCCTTGAAGGGGAACACCTGGACGTTGGTTACCGCCAGGCAGTCGAAGAAATTGTTTTCGTTTACCATATTTTCCTCTTGATTTTTGATAAAAGTTTTTTCGGGTTCAGGCGTTGCCCGCGCGCCGTGGGTGGTTACAGGCAGGTGCGGAGGCCGGTGGTCGTTTCGAAAAATTCCTGCACCTGGTCTGCAAAAATGCCCTTGACTTCCTTCACCGTCACGGGCTGGAACTTCGCATCTTCGAAGCTCAAGCCCTTGATGAAGTCGTTTGTCGTGTACTTCTTCTGCTTGATGAAGTAGCAGTTGTAGAGGTCTCGACCTTCGTCAAGCTCGATCTTGAAGAGGTTCGCCTTGCGGAACATCTTGAACGAAAACTGGAAGCTGTTTTCGGTGATTTTTTCAGCCTTTGCGCCGAGCATGGCCTGGAGCCTGCCGAACCCGCCGTGGCAAATCGCCATCACCATTTCCTTGACCATGTTGTTGATTTCTTCTTTCGTTTTCATCTTTTTACCTCTTGTTTGTTGTTCTTTATGTCTATAATATATATAATATATAGACGCTAGTCAAGGGATAATTACTTGTTTTTTGCTTACATTTTCACCGCAAGCGAAAAAAAAACGGGCCTTCGCCCGCCTTTTCTCTATGCCGCTTTCTTTTCGGGGAGAATTTCCCAATCTTCGTAAAATCCTACGTCGAAGTAATCCACAATCGAATTGCTCTTGTTGTAGTTAAAGGAATTGACGATTTTTGTCATTGCTTCCCAGCGGTCGAAGAACTGCGCCGTGAACATCGGGGCTTCTTCGCGCTTCAATTGCCAGCCGTGGCAAATGCTGAACGGGTAGCCTTCGGTGTAACTTTCGTATTTCTTTGACGCCCAGAGTTCAAGCGCTCTCTGCTGCTTTTCGCCAGACCAATCAAAGAACTTGCTGGAGGGTACTTCTATGCCTTCCGCGTTGTCTGGATCCTTAACCCAGCCGGAGGTAAGATAGTGGTTGTTGTTAAGGTTCATGAGCTCGTTCTTGCAATCCTCGAACGGGCGAACGTCGCCGGAGGCGATTCTGAACTTGATCGTGACATGTGGCGTGTAACCTGCCCATTTCTTCGATACGGTCACGCCCTTGATGCCGCATGCCTTCATGATTTCTCGAATTTTAACGGTCAATTCGGAACTGCTGACTCCGCTGTTGCTTCCTTCGTAGCCGCTACCGCCAAGATAGGCTTCGACTTCCTTCGTGTAGCACTTTTTCAAGATTTCTTCTTTTTCCGTTTTCACATCGGCTACCTTGCCGCCGAGTATTTTTTCAACGGTCGAAAGTTCGGCGCGCCCATACCAGCACTTTTTCATGCCGTGCCAGCGGAACTTGATTTCCTTGAGTGCGGAACGGATTTCTTCGGAAGGCTTTTCGTCGAAGTAGATTTCCAGGCCGTTGTGCTCTGCGTTCTTGATGATTCTGTATTCCATTTTTGAACCTCTCTTGTTTCTTGTTTACGATGTAAATGTATATAATTTATAGATGTTTTGCAAGAGGTTTTTTATTACATTTTGCTTACTTTCTTTATTTTGGCGTGTATTTTACGCTTTGTAAATCAATGTTTACAAAAAAAAAACGCCGTGTTTTAGTTATCTTTATGTTACAAACTTATTGCAATGAGGTAATCTATGCCAGTCACTACAATCTACAGGCCGATGCGCTCCCAGCCAGGCACTTATACAAGAGTCACGACCAACACGACCGGAACGGGCCGCGTTATCTCCACTCAACGTTCTGTCGTCCGTCGCGTACCGAGAGGCGCAACCGTTGCCAGTTCGGGCTAGTCGTTCATGGCTACAGACCTTCTAAAGTGCTTCAGGACTTTTCGCGACGATCCGCGGAAAGTCTCTTTTTCCTTGTCTTGCGGCAAGGATTCCGCCGTAATGCTCGACCTGGCATCGAAGTTCCTGGACCTGTCGAAGCACAGGTTCTTTTACATGAGCTTCTATCAGGAAGTTCTTCCGTACAAAAGAAAGTATCTTTGCGCTCTCGAACGTAAGTACGGCATAACAATCGACATTCATGAAAACCCCGTCAGGTATGGGCTCAAGCAGTCCGAACTTTTCCGCAAGATCATGGAGCAGGACGGTACGCAGCTAATCGGCATCGGTTACAAGATTTACGACTCGCTCCAGCGCCGCGCAATTCTGAATTGTTCAGAGGAAAACGGCATCGCCATTAATTTCCCGTTCTTCGCTCCGCTTAGGGACTGGAAGAACAGGCAGGTCATGGCTTACGCAAAATCACACAGGCTCGCACTGTCGCCTGAATACTCTTTCGATGGCGTAAATAGCGAGTTTGACGAGTTCTGCGGGATGCGTGCCGTCGTACTTCGGCACATGATAAGCGAAGAAGACTATCAGTGCGCCATAAGGCAGGACCCTAGAGTAGAGGTGGACTATGAAAGATTCAAGAACGACCCAGAGTGCATCGCGCTTACAAAAGGCGCAGACCGTTAAGATTATGAGGTCGGAAATCGACCTCGACGATTTCAACCCTCGCACAATTTCGGATAGCAACAGGAAAAGGCTGAAAAAATCCATCGAGAAGTTCGGCTGGATCGGTGCTCCCGTTTTCAACAGGCGTACCGGACACATCGTTGGCGGTCACCAGAGACTGTCCGCGCTCGATTCGCTGATGGGGAAGGCCGATTACGAGCTTGACGTTATCGAGGTCGATTTGAGCGAAAGGGAGGAGCTCAAGCTTAACGTCGCGCTGAACAATACGGACATGCAGGGCGAATACGACTTCGGGGCCATCAATTCATTATGCAAGGAATTTGACATCGACCCGGTGAACGACCTTCTATTTTCCGAAGAGCTCGCTTCCGTCGAGTTCCCAGACTTCGACTGTTCGGACGCCGGATTTGGAAGCGTCCCGAAGAAAGAAGTTTCCGAGGAGGAAAAGGAAGAGTACAGGGCCGCAAGGCGTGACCGTGCAGAAAAACACCGCAAGCACGACGAAGAATTCGGAAACTACAACATCGACGAGCTGAAGGGCGTCCTTACGGTCGTATTCAAGAGCGAAAGCGACAAGAGGATGTTCATGTCGTCGCACGGATTGCCGGAAGAAAAAAGGGCCGTCTCTTTCGACGACCTTAAACAAATGATGAACGGCGAATTATAGCCTACTTTGCAATTTCGATGAACGTCTGCGGCCAGGATCTTATCTGGTCGCCGTTCTTTTTTCTGTAATATGCCATTGGACGCGGCTTGTCGAAGTATGCGACGACACGGGCCACCCAGCTATAATCTTTTTCTCCGTTCTTTTCGGCACCGAAAAAGAAAATTACACCCTGCCAGGCGTAAGTTCCGCTGACGTGTACGATGGCGAGGAATGGCTCCTTCTCGTCGGTGGTCGGTGCGTACTTCCTGAACTCGATTTGCTTGTCACCGCGCAGAATCTCTTGCCAGTACTCTTTTTTAAGAGAAATTGCTATTCTTTTCATTTTTTTCATCACGATAAATCTAGATTTATAGCGTCTTTCTGAATATTACTAAATCATTACTTTTTGCTTACTTCATGAAAGCATAGCCCCGATATTCACTTTTTGTTGATTTTTTTATTATAAAAAACTTATCTTTATTGCAGAAAACTCTCACACAGGGGTTGTAATATCATGTTTTTTGTAAAAATTTTTGTACCTTGTAGCGTTCAAGGTCTAACGAGGTTTTGGTATGGGCAGAAAGACTAAACCTAGCGCGCGAGAAATTGCGAACTTGAAGCCCATTCGAAATCGAGAACGGGCTAAGGAGCTTAGCGCTCTCGGCCTTAAAAAAAGACTTGAAAACAAGGACAGAAAGAAGCTTCTGCTTGACGACATCCGCGAAGTTGTCACAGCAGAAATCGCTGTCCCCAAGGCGCTTTACGACTCAATGAGGGAACTCCACGTGCCTATCAAGGCAAAGGAAACGATCGACAAGGTTGTTTTCTATCGTGCCCTTTTGAGGGCTATCAAGGAAGGAAACGCGGACCAGCTTCTGAAAATTGCGGACTTCGCCGGCATGAGGTTCACGGAAGAAGAGACGAACGCTTCCGCAATGACTCCGGACACAGAAATGATGCTGTCCACCATCTTTGCGCAGGGCCGCAAGGTCGAACCGAAGCAGCCTAAATCGAATGCGGTCGATAAAGCGGACGGAGAAAGTTCCGCAAGCAATGAATCGGCAAATGACGAGGGCGCTGTTCATTCGGAGCCTGCCATAACCGTTTTTTCCGGGCTGGGGTAAACGATGGCTTTTGTATGGACTCCGGATTTGCTTTGCAGGGTGCGCGACTATCCGCACCTTTTGGGCCACATGGTCGGAAAAACAAAGTTGACCGAACTGCACAGCGACTGGATCAAGCTCGTATGGGACACCCAACCCGGAAAGCACTTCTCGCTCATGTCTCACCGTGGCGCCTACAAGACTACGGCGATAACGGAGATGGGCATTATTTACCATCTGCTGTTCCATCCGTCTGACCGTATAGCGCTTATACGTGAGACATACACCGAGGCGGCAAAGACGCTCGACACGATTAAGAAGTACATGGAAAGCCCGGCGCTAAAGAGCCTTTTCGCATTCGCCCACCACAAGGAGCCATTCGCGGTGCGTTCGCCAGAAGGTTCCGTGCTTTACTCGTTCAAGAGGACTGTGACGAAGGAGAACAGCATCGACGCATACGGAATCAACCAGGTTCCGACAGGCTCGCACTACGACCGCATACTTTGTGACGACATCGTAACGATTAATTCCCGTCTTTCGCGAGCATGCCGCGAGAGAGTGAAGCAAGGCGTCCTCGAAATCGTGACTAACATCATCGACCCGGGAAAGAGCTGTTATTTTGTCGGTACGCCGTGGCATTACGACGATGCGTGGGCGATGAAGAACGACGAGGGAAAGCTTGTCATTCCGGAAGCATTAAAGTTTAGGCCGCAGGACACGGGCATCTTGAGCCAGCAGGAACTTGCCGAGAAACGCTCGACAACTACGGCTTCTCTTTTCGCTATCAACTACATGCTTGACACTTCCGTAAAGGACGAGGGGCAGATTTTCGACGAGCCAATCTATGGCGATTGGGATTACTCCATACGGCCTACACGCATTCACGGCCATCTTGACGCCGCGTGGGATGGAACTTGTACGAACGCGCTTACAATCATGGCGGAGCGACCCGACGGGAAGATTCAGGCTTACGGCAAGATTTACCCCGGAACGTTCGAGGACTGCAAGGGCGACATTGCGCGCGAATGCCGTTTGCGCAACGTTCGAAATTTCCACATCGAGAAAAATCCCGACAAGGGAATGGCGGCGGGCGAGCTTCGCAAGGTGCCTGGATTCCCGACGGTTCACCCGTATTCCGAAAGCATGAACAAGGACATCAAGATCGTGGCGTTCCTCAAGAAGTGCTGGCAGCGTATCGTGTGGGATTCGAACACCGACCCGAACTATCTTAACCAGATAAACGACTACCGACCTGGGCAGGACCCGCGCGACGCTCCCGACAGCGCATCATCGTTGATTAGGCAGGCCATTTACAAGGGTGGCGGTCCGGGCGCTCTCTACACATGAGATGGATAAATTTTTAACAAAGGAAAAACAACCATGAAAAACTTATCAAGCCTATTCCGACTGGATGCGTGGAAGAACGTTCTTGCAGGCATCGGCTCTCGAAAGGACAAGTCCGCACTTCCCGTTGACTCCGTGCCCGGTTTCCCGCGCATGGTAGACGTGCAGCTTGAAGCGCTCTACTATACCGACGGGCGCATCAAGAACGCCGTGAACATCATAGCCGAGAAGATGATGCAGAACGGCTTCGAGGTGGAAGGCGACGACGGCAGTCTCTTCAAGGCCTTCGGCAACCTTAACGGACCGGAGGCTTTCACCGAGGCGCTGAAATGGACCAGAATTTTTGGCGGTGCCATAATCGTACTCGATGTGGCAGGATCCGGTGAATGGGATACGCCGTGGGACCCGTCCAAGGGCGGAAAGATACGAGAACTCCGCGTCTATCCGCGCACCCGCGTTGAACTCGGCATGATGGAAGCGGTCAAGATGCCCGAATCGCTCTACTTCGAGAAGTACGAACGCTATATCCTGCGATCCGCATCGGGAACTTTCTTTACAGTCCACGCATCGCGCTGCATCATTTTCAAGTCTGTAACGAAAGTGGATGCCGCATTCCCAGGCTGGCTCGATTACGAGCGCTTCTGGGGTCTTTCGGCTATTTACGAAGGCCTTGAGGACGCCCACCACTTCGGAACGACCGTACAGGGAATTTCGCATCTCGTCAAGGAATGCTCCATCGTCAAGTACAAGATGTCCAACCTCGAACAGCTTGTTGCCGAGAACAACTACAAGGCAATCGAGACACGCATGGAGGCCATCGACGAACAGAAGAGCATCATCAACGGCGTAATGCTTGGCGAGGGCGAAGACTGCACCCGCGAGAATTTCTCCTTTGCCGGGTTGCCAGAAATTTGGGACCGTCAGGCGATGAGCGTTGCTGGCTCCTACCGCATCCCGGTAACGTTGCTGTTCGGCCGTTCCGCCGCGGGCATGAACGCCACGGGTCAGGGCGACGACGACAACTTCAATTCATACATAGCGGGGCTACAGCAGACCCAGGTATTGCCACAGCTTCTGCAACTCATGGGAATCTTGAACGCCGGCCTAAAGGCGGTCGATGTCTCGGACGGACCGCTTACAATCAATTTCAACCCGCTCTCGAAGCGCGACCAGAAGACAGACGCCGAGACGAGGGAAATTCAGAGCCGTACAGACAAGAACTACATGGACGCTGGTGTATTGAGCCAGGAGGAAGTGAGGAAGAACCGCTTTGTCGGCGGCTATGCGCTTGACACAAGCGTAGAAGATGAAGTTCCTCCGTCTTTCAGCCTTGAAGGCGAAGGCGGTAAGGGGGAATAGTTTATGAACCCTACAAGCAAATTCATAAACGACCTGAAAAGGGCGGGAGGTATGACGCGAGCAAAGTTGCGCCGTTTGAAGGCGCGAACGTGGAAATATCCGCTTGCCCTTGAACGGCAATACACTTCGTCCATTTCAAGCTTCCTGCAGAAGCGGTGGAAGGCTTACGCCGCCGTTGCTGTACCGATGATGGTTCCGCGAGAAGATGCGCTTGAAGATTTGGAGCCGGAGCCGGGAACGAACGGCCCAGCCATCGGCGGTATCGTCAATATCGCAAGGACTGTTGACAAGTTCAACAAGAAAGAACTGCAGGCGTTCAAGGAAATAGCCATCGGGGAGGCGTTCGCTGAAGATGAACCGTGGGTGAAAAACGTTATAGACTCATGGTCTCGCGAACAGGTATCGCTTATAACGAAGGCTTCGCAGGACATGCTGGACACCGTAGCCCGCCGCATACGCGAAGGCGTTAAGTCTGGCAAGAGCGCAAGGCAGGTGACCGCCATGATAAATGCGGACCTTCCGGGAATTAGCTACCGCCGAGCCCGCATCATTGCACGTGACCAGACCGCAAAGCTGAACTCCGCGCTTACGCAGGGCCGAATGGCTGACGCCGGAATAGAGACCTACATTTGGAGCACGTCCGAGGACGAGCGAGTAAGGGGCAATCCTACAGGCCTTTATCCTAAAGCGTTGCCGAGCCATTATGCGATGAACGGCAAAGTTTGCCGCTGGGACGATCCGACCGTATGGCTTGAGAACGGCGAGTGGGTGAAGCGTGCCGGCGATGCGCCGTATCTTCACCCCGGAATGGACATAATGTGCCGTTGCGTGGCTATACCTAACTGGGATGAGCTTGAGGGCGTCGGTGCAAGCGAATTGCCGGAACCGGAGCCTGTGGATGTTGAGCCGCCAAAAGTCGATGTGACCGAAGACCAAGGACTTTTTCAAAATGAGAAAACTTTTGTCGATAATTTGAGCTCTAGGTTCAATGTTGATGAAATAGAAACTGAACAGCTTGATAGCGCTTTTTCAATGATTAAGCGAATGCCAATAGATGCTCAAAAGGCATATGAAATGGTATTGACTCGATTTGTCGCGGACATTTCAAATGGCGGGAAGGCAGAATTTAACACAGATTCAAAGAAAATTTTGTTATTCGCAAAAGCAAAAGGAAACGACCTTGTTCATGAAGCCGGTCATGCAATAGACAACATGATAGGTACAAAGTATGGACGTGATTTTGCATCTGCGGTAAAACGCGGAAAATTCGGAAACCGAAACCTTGGTGAAATTGTCAAGGACGAATTCGTATCCCCGATTTTGGAAAGTGCAAAAGCATATAGGCTTGAGGCCTTGCGCGATGCAGCCAAGAAAATCACGCCAGAAGTTTTCGAAATAATAAAAAAGAATTCCGAACAATATATTCAAGCGAATAAAATACTTTTTGCCATTTCTGACATGGATGTAGATCGAGATGTGAAAGTATTTATTTTGTCTCTATTTAATTCGGATGCAGGGGATGATGTAATAAAATCTTTGGCCGCAGGGAATACAAAAAAGTCAATAGAACATCTTGCCGTTGCGTTGAACAATCCAGATTATGGGCAATTCTTTAGTATGGTAGACTCAATGACAAGACCTATGCGCGAATTAAAGGAACTCGCCAAAGGGTCAAGAAGCATCAACTCCATTTCCGACATGTTCGAGGCTGCGACTGGTATTCCTGGAATTTTTGATGACTTCGGACATGGCTTTGGATATTGGGCGTTTAGCCCCGATCGAAAATCTGGCGAGGCGTTCGCTGAAATTCTCGAAATGATAGGTAGCGATGAAAAAGGGACAAGGAAAATTCTTGACAAGTACCTTCCGACGGCACGCGACTTTGTATTAGATTTGATAAAGGAGACAAGATAATGACAACAGACGAACTTCTGAAAAACAGCGATCTCGAAGATTACTGCCTCTTGAACGGCTATTCAATAGTTTATAATAGATGGACCGATTCGCTTGTATTTTCCCGAGACGGTAATGATTACATTGTCAAGGAAGAATTTTCAGACGATGATGTCTTGAAGGCAATCGACGGACTGCCCGAAGGCGATCCTCTGTTTCAGTTCCTTGAGCAATACGAGCCGCCAGCTGACGAAATCTTGTAATTTTGCAACGATGGACGGTTTTGAAGGCTGTGTTTTGCCGTTTTCAATGCCGTTTTTTGTACATTATGCTTAAAATTTTGTTATTATTTTCTTAAAATAAAATTATATTTTGGGTATGAACAAGAATAAAGACTCTTTGCAGGTGTCCCAAAGCCGCCTAGACTGGTACCAGGACGCCATCGATTACGAGACGAACCCGGCTGAAAAGACCGCCGAGGGATTCTTGATTGCCCGTGCTCCGGTGACTTCCATCGGTGTTTTTTCTTACAGAAACCCGGACGGCTCCGAACGCCGCGAGCTTCGCCTTCCCGAAGAAGTCTTTGCCGAAGAAAGCCTTGCGTCGTTAAAGATGAAGCCGCTCACGCTTCTTCACCCAGACGAAAAGGTTACGCCCGAAAACGTCGGCAAGTTGTCCGTCGGTTCTGTAGGCTCCGACGTGACATCCGATTCATACAGAGTTTATGTGTCTTTGAGCGCGACGAAAAAAGACGCCGTTGACGCCGTTGAAAACGGTTCCGCGCGTTCACTTTCTTGCGGCTATGATTGCGACATCGAATGGACTAGCGGTACGTGGATGGGCATGAAATATGACTGCATCCAGCGCAAGATCCGCTACAATCACGTCGCTCTGGTCCCGGTTCCGCGAGCTGGCGACGGAAACGCTATCCGCATGGATTCCGCAGGAACTCCGACTCTCCCCGACATGAACAAGCACGAAAATAACACGAACCAAGAGGACAAGATGGACAAGATTCACCTTGACGGGGCTGATTATCAGGCGGAGCCCCAGGTAATTGCCGCCTATAACAAGGCCGTGGACCGCGCCGACGGGCTTGAAAAGGAACTCGAAAAGGCGCGTAATGACGCCAAGGAACAGCTCGACAAGCTTACCGCCGCAAAGTCCACCGTAGAAGCCGAACGCGACTCCCTCAAGGAACGCCTCGACGCAATGGAAAATGAAATGCCGGGCAAGATTGAAAAGGCAATCAAGGACCGTCTTGAACTTGTTGGCAAGGCTACCGCCGCAGGCGTTGAAGTCAAGGCCGACATGGCCGATGCCGACATCAAGAAGGCTGTCATTTCCAAGGTATTCCCGTCCGCAAATCTTGATGGCAAGGATGATGCCTACATCGCAGCGCGTTTCGATTACGCTTGCGAACTTAGCGCCACCAAGGGAGACGAAAAGAGCCGCAAGGACGCAGCGGACATTCCGTCTGCAAATCACGAACTTTCCGCCCAGGATCAACTCGATGCCGCCAAGAAGCGTTACAACGAACGCATGGACGGCGCCTGGAAGGATGAACCCAAGAACAAGGAGGCCTAATCATGGCTGCTTATGGTAATATGGACAAGGGCCTGCCGGGCGAACTGGTTGGCCTCACCAACACTCATCAGATTGACTCCCGTCTTGCAAAGGGCGCCGTTCCGTTCGGTGGTCTTTGCTTTGGCACTGGCGATGGCGAACAGGTGACAGCAAAGGGTGACGGCGCCCTTCTCGGTATCGCCGCTCGCACAGCACTCGACACTCCAGAATACGTAGATGGCGAAGCCGTCAACGTTTGCCGCACCGGCAAGATTTTCGGCGTCGCTGGCGAAGCAGTATCCGCCGATGCCGAAGTGTCCGTGAACGCATCCAACGGCAAGATTGTTGCAAAGACTTCTGCCGCCGATGGCGCAAAGCGCACCGTGACTATCACGATCGCTAACACTTCCGCAACCGACAAGGTCGTGACCGTCGTTATCGGTGACAAGGTCGCACAGGTCGAAACGAAGACCGGCACCGTCGCAGCCGCTGATGTCGCAGCCGCCTTGAAGACCGCCATCGACGCGTTGGACATTCCGTTTGTCGCAAGTGTCGCTTCCGCCGTCGTTACCCTCACAGCAAAGGATAAGGGTGCCGCCGCCAACGACATCGCCGTGACCGGCTCCACCACCGACTCCACGCAGACCGTGACCGTTGCAAATGGCACTTCCGGTTCCGATGTTGTCCTGAACCCTGGCTGGTTCGCTCGTTCCACCGCTGAAGCTGCCAATGACTTGGTCATTGTGGACCTCGGCTAATATAAGGAGTATTTCAAAATGCCTGAACAGAATATGAGACTCGATGCTAACGAACAGGTGTTCTTTGACAACCAGCTTGCTCTTGTCAAGAGCCGCACCTACGACGTGCAGCACAAGGCCCTCAAGGCCTTACAGCTTCTCCCGGTGTCCACTGAACAGGATCCGGGCGCAACCCACATCATTTGGCGTTCTTACGACAAGGTGGGCATGGCAAAAATTATCGCCGACTATGCAAACGACTTCCCGCGCGCAGACATTGGCGGTACGGAACACTCCAGCCCGGTCAAGGACATCGGCGCTTCCTACGGCTACTCCGTCAAGGAAATCCGCCGCGCACAGAAGGCTGGCATTTCTCTCGACACCAAGCGTGCAGAAGCCGCCCGACGTGCTATCGACGAAAAGCAGGACTCCATCGCTTGGAAGGGTGACGCAAAGGCCAAGCTTCCGGGTTTCTGGAATGCCGAAGGCATCACTGAATACGTTGCCGCAAACAATGCCGGCGGTACGTCCAAGGCATGGGCCGACAAAACCGCAGACGAAATGGTCGCCGACTTCTCCGGCCTCGTTTCCGCAGGTCCGGAATCCACCAACGGCATCGAACAGCCGGATACGGTTATCCTTCCGTTGTCGCTCTACTTGAAGCTCCAGAACACGCCTTACGGTTCCAACCGCGACAAGACCGTTCTCGGCTTCATCCGCGAAAACTTCCCGCAGATTACCCGCATCGACTGGGTTGCCGACCTCGCTACAGCAGGTGCAGGCGGTGTGTCCCGCGTTGTCGCATACGCACGCGACCCGATGAAGGTCGAAGTGCAGATTCCGCAGCGCTTCGAACAGATGCCGCCGCAGCTCAACGGCATGGTGTACGACATCCCGTGCTTGCAGTCTACCGGTGGTACCATCGTGTACTACCCGATGTCCGTCGTGTTCTGCGACGGTCTCTAATAGAGTCTCCTGTGTAGAGACAACCCACGGCATACGGGGATGCAAGATTTAACGGTTTTGTATAAAATAGTATGCCAAACCTTTAATTTGGGTGTAGGGTCATGCCCGGCCCTACACCTTTTTTTTAACAAAGGGCTATTATCTAAACAGGAGATAATATTATGTTGGTTAATTACAAGAACGCAAACATGCTTGTTGTCGAAATGGGTAACGGCAAGCAGAAACTCATGCTCGTTCCCGGCATCAATGTCCTCGATGACAAGGTTTGGGAATGCGCGAAGGCTACTCTTGACGCAAAGATCAAGGCCGGAGTTGTCGTTCCCATCTACAAGACCACGAAGAAGGACGGCAAGGAAATCGAAGAGCCGTGCAAGCCCGATGAAATTCCTAACGACAAGCTCGATGGCGTCGTGAACGAAATCCAGTCTGAAGCACAGGCGGACAAGTTTGTCGAGGCATCCACAAAAGAATCCGTGCGAGCAAAGGGTATGAACCGCAAGAACGCAATCGCCAAGGAACTCAAGGACCGCGAAAGCGAAAACAAGTAATAACGATGGGGAAAGACCATGAGCGTAAATCCTTTGTCTGTTGAACAGTATATCCAGGCCGTGGCTCCTGCATTGATGCAGGACCCGTCTTTGAACGTGTTTATCGAGATGGCGAAGGAACGCACCGACCGTGAATTTTACGGCGTTAAGTACAACCACGCCGTAGCGCTCATGGCTGCCCATATTGCTTTCCTATTGGGTTCTGGAACTCTTGGGGCTGGATCCGGTAATGCCGAGGGCGGCTCCACGGGCTCCATTACTTCCAAGCGTGAAGGCGATTTGTCCGTTTCTTATGGCTCCGGTGCCGTTTCCGCTTCTGCAGGTAATCTTGGCGATGCGGAACTTTCGCAGACCCGCTGGGGCCTAATGCTCATTTCGTTACGCAAGGGTTGCAAGCCGTTCTTTGGCGTTTGCGGCTCAAGGGGCTGCAGATAATGTCCGTTTCGTTCGTAAGCAGGGATTTGGGCAAGGCGAAGATAGAGAGCGAGCTAAAGAAGGCCCGTCGTCTCGTCGCACTTGTCGGTATTCCAAGCGACTCCGAACCTGAAAAGGACTCTGACATCCCGCTTGCGACAATCGCATACATTAACGAAAAGGGCTCGACCGTGAACAAGATACCGCCGCGCCCGTTCATGAAGCAGACTAGGGAGAGGGCTGAACGCGGCAATTTTCCAAAGTTCATGCGCAAGCTGCTGAAAGGACTTTCTAGCGGATCCGTAACGGCAGAAAAGGCTATAAAAAGGCTCGGCGCAGATTACGAAGGGCGCATGAAGGACATATTCATCCACGGCTCGTTTGTCGAAAACGCAGAAATCACTAAAAAGCGCAAGAAAAGCTCAAGACCTCTTATCGACACCGGCCATTTGCGCCAGTCCATCAAGTACAAGGTGGTAAATCTATGAGCACGCTTTTCCCTAGAACTATATCTATCTTGCGCCGTGTCGGTTCTCGCGTAAACGGCCGTTGGACTTCCGAAGAGACGTCAATGAATGTTACAGGTTCCGTACAGCCAGTAAGCGGCAAGGATACGCAGTTCCTTCCGGAAGGACGACGCGATGTCGGAACGGTTAAGGTCTATTGTAACGAGCGCCTGAACGTAAGCGTTGAGGGGTCTGAAAATTCAGGCGATGTAGTCATTTGGCGAGGAAAGAAATGGGAGGTTTTCCAGGAGCTTGACTTTGCCAACGACATAATCAACCATTACAAGTATCTAGCAGGTTACATCGGGGAGGCATCCTTATGAGCGTTACAGACAACACTCAACTTTGGGATGTCCTTTATTCGTGGGCAAGCTCCGTCTTGATCGGAGTCGAAGTAACCGAGAGCCACGAAAACGCACCGACGCCGATCGGAAACTTTGTCTGCATAGACTATGCTGGATCATGGGAACTCGCCGGGACAACCGCTTCACGGATGAACGTGAACGATACTGAACATGTGGCGCCTCGAATATATGTGTACAAGGGAGAAATCGAGATAAGGGATGTTGACGGCAACGGCGACAACCTTATGAAACTTGTGGAATCGCTCGAAACGCAAGCGGTGCTAGACTTGTTCGCAAACGCAGGAATCAGCGTGCTAAAGACGAACGGTCCTAATGAATTGCCGGCATTGCAGCAGACGAAATGGAGGCGAGAGAGCGTCCTCACTCTTGAAATGACTTGGGCCAGGGGATATGCCGGCGATACTCTTGCGATGGAGTCCGTAGATATTGAACAGCACGACCACGACAACCCGCAGGAAGTGATTAACGAAATTTTTGTAGAAAGTTGATTTTTGGACATTCAAAAAGATTAAATTTATATTGAACAATAGGAGGCCACAAATGGCACTAAAAGACATCGTAGAAGTGAACATCACAAGGCAGACAACCTCTGTCGCGGTTGCGGCCTTCAATGTCCCGCTTATTCTTTCCCAATTCGCTACGAACAAGACCACCACGGCGTTTACACGCGCCCGCGTCTATGGCAGCGTTGCAGAAATGGCAAGCGACGGATGGACAAGTTCCGACGCAGTTTACAAGATCGCAAACGCCATCTTTTCGCAGAACCCGAGCGTAAACAAGATTGTCGTGGGCCGCAAGGACTCGAACGACGCAACAATCGATGCCGCGCTCAACGCAATCGCAAACGAGAACAACGACTGGTACGGTATTGTTGTTGACCAGTCATTGGTCTCCAGCTTCGCTGACGTTGCTTCCTGGGTCGAAACGGCAAAGAAGTTCGCTACCTTCTGGATTACGGACGTGAACGCATACGACCCGAGCAAATCTACGGACTTGGCATCCGTCCTCAAGCTCGCCAATCGCAACCGTTCCGCTGTCGTTTGGCACGCAACTCCGGCTGGTGGCGCAGACTATCCCGATGCCGCTTGGATGGGCGAAGGATTCCCGTATGAACCTGGTACATCTACATGGGCGTACAAGACGCTCAACGGCGTTACTCCCGATACGCTTCTTGCAAGCCAGGAAACCGCGCTCAAGAACAAGAACTGCAACTACTACATGACCGTCGGCGGCGTGTCCATCACGCAGGAAGGCAAGGTTGCAAGCGGCGAATACATCGACATCATCATCGGTACGGATTGGATCGAAGCCCGTCTCCGTGAAGCTGTATATTCCGCACTTGTGAACAACCGCAAGATTCCGTATGACGACACGGGCATCGCCATGATTGAAGGTCTTGTCAAGGGAGTCCTCAACGAAGCCGCAAGCAAGGGCATCTTGCAGGCGGATTCAATCGCCGTTACCGTTCCGAAGTACGAGGACATCCCGCAAGCAGACAAACTTGCAAGAAAGTTGCCCGATGTCAAGTTCTCTGCACTCTATCAGGGCGCAATCCACAGCGTAACAATCAACGGCACGATTTCCGTGTAAACTAAAAGGAGTCTATCATGGCAGACTTGACCGTAAAGACTTACGACCCGAAGCAGGTCGTCATTACATTCGGCGTAATTCCAATCAGCGGTTATGCCGATGGAACGTTTGTTTCCGTCAACCGCTCGGGCGATGCTTTCACCAAGAAAAAGGGCGCAGCCGGAGATGTCGAACGCGTGAACAAGAACCAGGGCGATTTCGAAGTCACAGTTACGCTCTTGCAGACAGCGGCTGTCAATGCCGAACTGTCCGCAGCTCTCGCCGCAGACCAGCTCACCAACGCGGGCGTTTTCCCGCTCACTATCAAGGACCTGCTCGGCAATACGTTGTTCTTTGCTCCGCAGGCCTGGATCCGCAAGGACCCGGAATGGGAAGATGGTGACGATACGAACAGCCGTGCATGGGTCTTTGACACCGGCATCGGTTCAAACCTCGTCGGAGGTAACTAGTAATGCTCTCCCCGATTACTAAGGACATTTCCGACTACTCCGTCCATTTCAGACCGCTTCCGGCAACAAAGGCTTTCGTTCTTGCAAAGAGGGTGGGCGCCTTTGCGCTTCCCGTCTTGAAGTCTATCGACCTCTCGAACCTTGGTGGCGAAATCGACTTAAACAAGATAATCGACGGAATTTCGAACGCGCTTGCATCGTTGCCCGATGACGAGGCCGTTGACATCATCGTTGACAGCCTTCGCGGTTCCACTATCACGGCGACCGGACAGGCCCCGGTCGAGATTACAGACAGGGCACAAGTCGATGCGCTTTTTGCAGGCGACCTTGAAACCATGTACCAGATTGTTTTTGAGGCGTGGAAATACAACAAGCTCGCCCCTTTCAAGTTGGCGGCTCGCTTTGGTCTGCAAACGAAAGTAACAGATACCTCAAGCGAAGCCGCAGGCACAGAGACGAAACGTGGGCCGCGATTGGCAATGTCGGGAGTCTCGCCGATGAAGTAGAGGACAGGTGGCCCATATTGCGTTTGGTCGTAGATATGGGCGTTTCCTTGTCCGAGGTCGAGAAATGGGACCTTGACGATATAAGGCACTTCAATTCGATCCTTGACATGCGGCAGGATTGCGAGAGCGCGGCTGACGCATACCAGGCAGAACAGATGAAGAAGTCGCAACAACAGAGCAACGAACGGAGACGCTAGGCATGGTTATCGAGGAACTATTTACACGGCTCGGCTTTCAGGTAGACCCGAAGGGAATCGACAAGGCGAAGGACGCGCTTGGTAGTTTCAAGAAGTGGGTCGGCGGTCTCGCTCTAGGCGCTGGCCTGATTTCTCTTGCAAAGACGGGCGTAGAAGCAGCAATGACGATGGAAGGGCTAAACGCCCAATTTACCGTCATGACCGGGAGCGCTGAAAAGGCGCGTGACGTAATCGCACAGATTGCGGACTTTGCGGCACATACTCCGTTCGACAAGCTCGGTCTTTCAAGTGCAGCAAAGACGTTGATGGCGTTCGGCCTTGAATCCGAAAAGGTGGTCCCGACGCTAAAGATGCTCGGTGACGTTGCTGGTGCGGATCAGAACAAGCTAAACGGTCTCGCTCTCGTTTTCGGGCAAATTCAGAGCACGGGCAAGCTGATGGGGCAGGACTTGCTCCAGCTCATCAACCAGGGCTTCAACCCTCTTACGGAAATATCGAAGCAGACCGGCATTTCTGTAGCCGACCTCAAGGACAAGATGTCGCAGGGCGCAATTAGCGCCGACATGGTGACGCTCGCATTCAAGAGCGCCACAAGCGAGGGTGGCCTGTTCTACGGCAACCTCGAATCACAGAGCCAGACCTTGCAGGGCCGCATTTCGACGCTAAAGGACAACTTTGTTACGGCGTTGCAGAACATGGCGGAGGCGTTCCTTCCGCTGCTAAAGAACGGCGTCGATATGCTTGTTGCGTATGATTGGACGCCCATTGTCGAAACGGTAAAATCCTTCGGCAACGCCTTGACTTCAATTCCGTTCGAGACCGTCCTTACATGGGTTAGGCGTCTTTCTATCGCCGTGATAGCATTTGCGACAAGGGATTTGCAGAGGACCTTGGTAACGTCTTTTGCAAGGGCGGCAGAAGCCGGAATGACGGCTTTCAGCAATCTTACTTTGTCTTTTACAAGTTTCAAGGGCATTGCCGTTGGCGGTATAAAGTCTATCGGAATCGCCATGAAAACGGCACTAGGCCCGATCGGTATTGCGTTGGTCGCTATAGAAGGCTTTGTAGCTGCGTACAACTGGCTTGAAGGAAAGTCTAGGGAAAAGGCAACGGAGGAACAACGGGAATCCGCAAGACGCTATATAGCGCAGAACGTAGCCAAGGGACAAAAGACACGCGAACAGGTTGTTAGCGAAGTTGTAGTCCAGCAGGAAGGAATGAAGGCTATGGCTAAGAAACTGCAGGAGCGTGCCGCTATGGGCGGCGAGGAAGGAAAAGAAGCGTCCAAGGAACTTGAGTCTTTACAGATGAACATCCGTAAACGAGAATCCTTTGTAAACGCATTGAAGGATGTTTACAAGGAAAAGACAGGCATGGAGTTTGAAGTAAAGGCTGGTGTAGTCAAGTCTCCGTTATCCGGCAGTTCCGACTTGGCGAAGCAAATCGCCGAAATGACGAAGGCGCTAAACGAAAGTTCTAAATCGACGAAAAAGAACACGAAGGCGGTCGAGGACAACACGCGCAAGTTCAACATTAGCGATATTTCCCGACAGGCTTTCGATGCCGCATTCAATACAAAGCTCAAGGAAGCCTTCATAACTACAATCTAGGAGCGGGTCATGGTTAGCGTACTCAATTCTATTTTTGGCGACAGGCTCGACATAAAGTCTCTTATACCTACAAGCCTATTTTACCCGAAAGAAGGCTACAGCGTAGGCGAAATTGACATTGACCTTATACTTGACGAGAACCATTCGAAACACGCCGTAGTGACGGAGAATCCGTTACAGGACGGGCGCGCTGTTAGCGATGGCATTTATCTACAGCTCCGCGAAGGCTCACTCACTGCTCTTGTGTCTAACCATTCATTGAAGCACGTTCAGAAAATCGACGATGAAAAACAGAACGCCGAGACATTGATGAACATGGCGCAATGGAAATACCAGCTCAAGAACCGCGCTAGAGACGCATGGAACGACTTGAAGGACTTGATGGACAAGAAACAGACTGTCAAGATCGTTACATCGCTCGAAACTTACGACAACGTAGTCATTACTGACATCGAGACTGATCGAGACGAGGAAACGGGCGAAGCGCTCGAAATAAAGATAAATTTCAAGCAGATTCAGACGGTAAGCCTAACGGAGACTGTAGTATCGGGGCCGGTTCAGCCGAAGGATATGAAGTCCGGCATAAACCGTTCTGCGGCGGTCGGCGTGAACAACGGACAAAAGGTAGCTGCGGAGCCGAGCGAGGCCGACAAGAATCAACTTATCATAGGCACAATAGTTCCGTGAGGCTTTTACAATGTTGCGTATTCCGTTTAATCCTTCCGTAAGTGCAGACCAGACCGTAAGCGTACTTATTCCAGAACAGCTTGTAATGACATTGCGCCTGGTATGGAGCGAACGCGCAAAGGCGTGGGACATCGTTGTTTCATCCGACAACGGGGAACTGGGCATGTTCCGCATTACGGATCGGTTCCCAATATTGTACGAGCACAGGGCCATTTCACCGATAAAGGGCGATATAATCGCGCTTCCGTTGTCCGAAGGAAAGGGCAAGCCGCTTTCCGATTATGACGCTCTTGGCGATTCATGGGGCTTGTTCTACATCGACGAGAACGACTTGAAGGCATGGGAGAAGGCTAATGGCTTGGGGTAGAGTTGTACGCCTTGTGGCACAGAACCGAGACATGGTGCAGGTCGATGTTTCGGCATTGCGTATTGACGCACGCTGCGTCCGTTCTCGCGTTTTCAACGATAACGAGATGGAGTCGACAATTCTAAACGCCAACAGCGACACTATATCGAAGTTCCTGCAACGCGGTACTAACATAATGCTTTACGCAGGCTACGAGCAGGGCGGTGAACCCGGTCTCATGTGGCAGGGTAACATTATAGACTCAAAGACTATGAGCAACGGAACGGACACGGTGACTACTATACGATCCATAGCCTTGCGCTCTCTAAAGCGCCCGTTCACTTGCACGCCCGTATGTCTTGGATTCAAGCCCGGTGCAACCGCTGCCGATGTAATCGACTCCATTTGCGCCATATTGGGGCTTGTGCCGTATGGAAAGGAAATGGCTACAGAAGTTTCTTTCCCGTCCGGGTGGACTTTTGTAGGAAACGTGATTAACGCCATGAAGAAGCTTGCGCAGGATTTGGAAACAAAGGGCATGGGCATATATGTAGACCTTGCCGAAATGGTCGTTTTCCGTCACAGGACGGACAGTTCCTATTCCATTGCGTACCTTACTCCAGACAGCGGCCTTCTTAACCTCGAAAACACCACAGACTATGTAGGCTTCGCGAGGACAAGCATTGACGACATGGCAAGCAAGGTAGGCGAGAAGCCGAAGAGTGGCGAAGTAGTCTTGAAGCCAGAAGATGTAGACGATGTTTACTCGCAACTGGACAAGATTTTCACTAACATGAAAAAGACTTATTCCGCGAAAACGATGGTCATCCCGAAATTGCGCCCTAACGCTCTTGTGCGTATAAACGACGAACGGCGCGGGGTGCATGACGGCCTGTTCGTGGTTGACAAGATGGAGGTAAGCGTTGGCAACGGCCCAAATTCTGCCTTCTCGATGGACCTTAACCTGATTGAGGCGTAGCTATGAGTTTGCCATCAATGCTAGACGCTTATTTAGCGAACGCCTTGAGTGGAGTCCACACATCGCTTGTGGCTACTGTCACGGCATACGACGAGAAAACGCATAGGGCCACGGTAAAGCCTTCCGTGCGCATGCTGATGGATAACGGAATACAGATTGAATTGCCGGAGCTTGTAGATGTCCCGGTGGTGTTCCCCAGTTCAAAGGCGTTTGACATGGAGTTTCCTTTGGACAAGGGCGACGGGGTGCTTCTCGTATTCCAGGAGCAGGATATTTCCGCGTGGAAAAACGGAGACAAGAACGCGGCTCCATCCGTATCTTCGAGATTCGGCCTTGATGCCGCCATTGCCATTCCTGGCTGTTTTCAAAAGCCGACGAAGGGAAAGGCGCGCATTGTGGTGGACTCGGACGGGGTGATTACATGGGAAGCGAAGAAGATCGTATTCAACGAGCAAGTCGTTTTCAACGATGATGTAATCGCCCGTACTGACGTGTACGTAGGCGCTGGGGTCGGCCCTGGCGTATCGCTCAAGCAGCACACGCACATAACGCCTGCGGGACCGTCTAACGCACCGTCACCTCTTACACCCATACCGCCGGAGAAATAGAACATGGCATTGAACTTGACACAATTCAAGGCAGACCTAAAGGCGTCAATGAAAGCCGCCGCAGAGTCCAACAAGGAACTTTCTCCGAACGACCCGGCAGCGGCTCTAGACAAGGCGATGGAAAACATTGCGAACGCCATAGCGGAAAAGGTGGACGCCTACATAAAGACAATGACGATAACGCTTGACATTGGAGTCGTGCAAGTCGAGGGATCCGCAACTGCACAGAAAAACTTGTCTCCGATTGTAGTCGAAAACGGCGTATCATGACGGATTAAGTCCGGGCAGGGTGAGCGCCAGCCCGGATTCGGGAGGCCATCTTGTCCGGGCGTCTTTTTAGGTAACAAATTTTGTCATATATAGGCACGAAATAAGTTATATTTAAAACCGGATAAGACTATGGAACTATCACTCGACAAAGCCACATGGGACTTGCATCTTGACGCAACAGGCAATATCGCCACCGTTGGCGAAGCCGATTTTCCGGCGTTGCTTTCGCAGCGCATTACGCACAGATTGCAGACTTTCAAGGGCGAGTGCTTCCTTGACCGTGAAATAGGGGTACCCTATTATGAGGAAATCCTAAAGAAAAACCCGGACCTTGGACGCATACGCTCGCTTCTATCTTCCGTAATTTCGGGTGTTGACGGAGTGGACAAGATACTATCGCTTGATTTGTCGTTTGACAGAAAAACAAGACTGCTGTCTGTCACATTCCGAGTACTGGGTCAAGACGGATCAATCGCTACAGGAGAAGTTTAGATTATGGGAACTTATGTAACCGAAAGCGGTCTCAAGAGAAAAACCTTGCAGGAATGCCGCGCCGAAATCGAAAACGCATTAAAGCAGGCTTTCGGACCTTCCTTCGAGACATCAGCCGATAGTCCGAACGGACTTTTGATTAGCCAGCTCGCTCTCGGATTCTCGAACGCCTGGGAACTCGCCTTCGAGGTATTCTCAAGCCGAGACCCGGCGCAAGCTGTAGGCGTCTCGCTTGACTTCGCGGCGGCCCTTAACGGCATTACGAGACAGTCTGCGAGGGCGTGCTCCGTGAACGCAGTCGCCTTCACGCTCGATTCGTCGGCTACTATCCCTCAAGGTGCTACAGCCGTAAGGACACGCGGCAACCTTGACTTTACTCTTGATTCTTCCGTTACCGTAAGCCGTTCGGCTTGCGAAAAGCTCATGATTGAAGATGACGGAAGCCAGAAGAACACTGACTACGTATTCCATTTCACTTTTGGCGATGTTACGCTTAACAACTCGACAGAACAGAGCAACCTTTACAGGCTACGCCAGCTTATCATTGTAGCCGGAGGCAAGGCCGAATTTTACGGCGGACGGCTCGCCGTATGGGTTGACGATTCTACAGTAGGAATAACGGGCCAGCTACCGGACGATTTCAACATCTATGCCGGAAATACCGGTTCTTTTACTGCTGTAACCGAAGGCTTGCAGACTTGCGACATAGGGGAACTCGATGCCGTTAGAGGCTCCGTTACCGGTTTTGACGCGGTGTATAATTTTGTTGTTGGCGTTCCAGGACGTGATGCGGAAACGGACGAGGAACTTCGCGTAAGGCGCGCAATCTATGCGCAATCCATCAAGTCCTGCGGCACAGACCCGTCAATCGAGGCGCACCTTCTTAACGATGTTCCGGGCGTAACGGCGGCATCCGTAACAAGCAACCGCAACATGACAACGGACAACGAGGGGCGACCTCCGAAGAGCTTCGAGGCGCTTGTAGGTGGCGGCGAGGATTACGATGTAGCAATGTGCGTTTGGAAGAACCAGCCGAGCGGAATACAGCCATACGGCAACACGTCCGTAGAAATTGTTGACGAAGATGGCGACAGGCAGATGATCTCGTTTTCGAGACCACGCGCAAAATATCTTTGGGTGCGCATAACGTACAGACTCTATGACGAAGAGACGTTCACAGGCATAGAAACGCTCAAGGCGGCAATCTTGCAGTGGGCAGACATCGAGTACAATATCGGAAAGGACGTAATTCCAGACCGAATCTATCAAGGCATTTACGGCGTTCCTGGAGTTGGCCAATGCTCGATAGAGGTCGCATTGACGGAAAATCCGACGGACAGCCCAAACTATGAGACGGACACTATACCCGTTTCAAGCACGGATTACGCCGTTCTTTCTACCGACCGAATAACGCTAACGCCGGCAACGTAAATCGTTGATAATAGTCTTACAGGAGTTTATTGCAATGGAAACGATAGTACCTTACAAGGAAGAGTTCAAGAAGTACATCCCGGAACAGTACAAGAACAGCGAGAAACTTCTGGCTCTCGTCAATTCCTGCATGGCGCAATTTGACGACCTTGAGACGGCATTTTTTGAAATTCTGCAAGCCTTGAACATTGCCGATGCCATAGGACCCGCATTGGACTACTTGGGCGCAATCGTCGGCGTAAAGCGCAATCCTGGCGAAAGCGACACGCAATACCGCGAACGGATCGTAAGCGGTTTGAACCTGTTGAACCTTCCGGGGCCGGAAGCGTTGCGCATGGTTATAAAGTTCCTCACGGATGTAGATTCAGTCGGCCTTTTCCCGAACTGGCCTGCAGAAATGTACTACGTTCTTGACGGTGGAACGGACGCGAACTTGTCGAACCTTGAGAAGAACAGCATGACAAGCGGCGCCTCTCTTGTTCGTGGAACGTTTCTTTGTGCCGAAGAGGGCGAAGGCGGCTACATCGTGAATGATGATAACGGGATGCCGTTTGTGGTCGATTACTTGGATATTATGGATATACCTGACAACGTTTTCCGTTTCACTTTCAGCAAGCTTGATTATGACCCGACCGTTGCAGGCGTTGGAACGCATGGCACATGGACAAAGGTAGAGTCCATCAACCAAAACGAATGGGACTGGACCACGGAAGGCGTTAGCACTTCCGGGGAATTTAAGAATGCGTTTCACGATTCCGCAAATCTTGTAAGTGTCCGGTGTAAAGTCTTTGAAAGTTCGTTAAATGCGTATGAATTATTTTATAATAATTCTTCGCTAATAAACGCCGATTTACAGAATGTCTCGGGAATTTATGGCTCCGCAATATCATTTTTCGAAGGGTGCACAAATTTAAAAAATATTGTTCTTACGGGTGCGAACAACATAGAAACCACCTCGTACTTCGCAGGATATTGCTCAAATCTTGAGAGCATATATATTGATTCTCTTGAAAATTGCGTGTCTTTAAATGCAGCATTTACAAATTGTACGCAATTAAAAGATGTACGCATTGGTAATATTCCAAACGTAATAAATTTATATACAACGTTTAGAAATTGCTCAAACCTTGAAAGTGTGTATCTAGATATTCCAAGTGTTACAACATGCTACCAAGCGTTTTATGGATGTTCAAAGTTAAAAAACGTTGTTCTAAAAAATACGGGTAATGTAGAAAATTTAAACGGTTCATTTAGTCAGTGTGTTGCGTTGGAAACGGCGCCCGATTTGGATACTTCATCGTGTACTAATTTTAACAGCCTATTTTTTAACTGTGAATCTTTGAAGGAAGTTCCGGTCTACGAAACTTCAAATGGCACCGATTTCAATTCGGCGTTTAAACAGTGCGAAAATCTAGAGTATATAAGAATAGATGTGTCTAGTGCGTTATCTATAGAATCAATGCTCGAAGATTGTACAAGTTTAAGAAATGTAGAATTTATTGGAAACACGGGAAATGTTGAAAATTTCAAACAACTTTTCAGTAATTGTAGTTCTTTGAAGAATCTTCCGTTCTTTGATACATCAAGCGCTGTAGATGTAACTAGAATGTTTAACGGGTGTCTAAATGTAGAATTCGGTTCGGTTGAAATGTATGAACAAATGGGCGCCTCTGTTAGCATTTCCAATCATGTAGACTGTTTTACCAACTGTGGCATAAACACCATTAGTGGCATTGGCGACCTCACGAAGATTCCGACAAGCTGGGGTGGCCTCGGAGCTATCCCGGCAAATTCTCTATTGTTCAACTTCGGCGACTCAAACTACAACCCGAATGAAACGACCACAAGCAACCACGGAACTTGGACAAGTTATAGCACGGGATATGCAGACAACACGTTCAATCTTTGGCTTTGGATTTATGACGGCAACGAATACGGATGGGCTAAAGAGTTCATGCCAAATAATTTCAGCAGTTATCTATCCGATTTCGATAATAACCCGGTGGACGTTGTTGCTCATGGCGACTTGACGGACATCAAGTGCTACGCGGACCTTTTCTGTAGGGCGTCCGCATTGCGTTATTGTTGCGACTTTGTTATCCCGGATGCTTCCGTAAATTTCCCCGACTATAGTGGTTCATTACAAGGTATGTTCTCAAGGTGCGACAATCTTGAAGTTTTCCCGCATATAGACATTACAAACCTTAAAGGCGGAATCTTTTTCATTGCGGATAACTGCACCAAATTGACTACAATAAATCCTCCCACTATACGTTCAATAGTTGGAAATGACATTGATGCTAGAAACGCATTTGAAAATTGCCCGAACGTGGAACATGGTGCAGCAGAGACATACGCGGTTCTAAAAAATATCACGTATGACGCGACCGACTGCTTTACGAATTGCGGCGTGAATAAATTAACGGGCGTTTCCGACTTGTTCAAGATTCCGGCAAATTGGGGCGGTTTAGGACTGGTTTCGGAAAAAGCCATTGTCTTTGCGTTCGGTGACGAAAATTTCAACCCGTCAACCGCAGGTGTTGGCGCCGGTGGTACATGGACGGCGCTTGCCGATAACCCGACAGATTTCAATATTTGGACGTGGACAAAGTCCAGTAACGACTGGAGCGGCGAATTTGAAAACGCATTTACAGACGAAGGAAATAAGCCGTACATACTCGCGATAGGCTCAACAGGAAGCGTTTCAAACGTTGATAATTTCCTCAAGGGAAGCACGTATGTTCGCCACGGCGCACTCGATATGTACCGCCAAATGAGCGGACAGGCAACGCCTCCGAGCAATCACGAAAAGACGTTCCACGATTGCGGAAAACTTACGGAGCAGGGGCTTTTCGAACTTTTGCAAATTCCGGTAAATTGGGGCGGCGATGTTTTGACATTCTGTATTGAGAACAACCTTGTCGCATACTTGCCGGACGAAAATCAGACGGAAGTTCTCGTTCAAAGCATACGTTATTATCAAGACGTTTTCCGCATGATGAAGAATAGCGATTTGTAACAAAAAAACTTATATTACTACTAGGAGATTTGATATGCCATACCCGCCAAGACAAATTCCGGATGCACCGGTTCCAATGTCGATGATTCCGCAAGCTGAAACGCTTTCAGGAAACGATATTGTTGTAATAGTTCAGCCGCTGAACGCACCTGGGCAAAAATGCCGTTCTATGACACTTTCGCAGCTTGCCTCGTTCATTGCCTCCGGGGAGCTTGGAGAAATCGTTTTCGTGAACGTGAACGGCTTTCGCTCCACGGTTGGAAAGAACGGCTATAACTATCACCATGATGCGGACCAATCATACAATGCAAATCTCGATTACGGAATTGATAGCAACGGAATTCATGCGGTTCTTGCCACTTCGGGATATACAATGCGCTTTGAAGCGAACGGGAACAAAGTGTTATTTTCGAAGACAACAAGCGGGCTTGTGGACAAGGTAGAAATCTTCGAGAACTACATACAGATTTCGCACCAAACCCGGAACGGCGCCAATGTAATCACGCATACAAGCCGCATCGCTTGGGACCACATGAGGACGCCTGAAGTGCGTGTCATGCAGGACGAAAACAACTACATCCCGATAAAGTGGGACTCCGCAAATAACGAGTTTGTCATTTGGCAAAGGGCAAATAGCGGGACGGTAGCTGTTCCGAAGCTCCATGTTTACGGCACTTTGCTTGTAGAGAAAGATACGACTATTGATGCAGACCTTTTCGTAAACAAGACGCTTCATGTGATGCAAGGCTCAACTTTTGGGGATATGGCGGAGTTCAACGGCTACGTCATTTCCAAGCGGGGCCTTGACTCAAGAGGAACGAGTGTGTTCGAGCGAATTAACGCCGGAAGTTCAAAAAGCTATTTTGAAGTTGAAACGGATACCGACATTAATACACTTCTCACTGGTTCGACTATCACTACGTCAAAAGGCGATATTGTAACTATCCATAATAAGGGTATAAATGACATTACGGTTACAATGGGTCAAAACAATGTAAGTTCGCAAACAGTGTATAAAAGAATGACGTTGAAGGCTCAATGTGCCATGCCATTTATATGCTTTATAAATAATGGTCAAAATATTTGGTCGCCCCTTGGAAATGTAACGGTAACTTGGTCGTAAAGGAGATAAAATATGGCGAGTATATCCGGTGAATTTAGTGTAGTTCATTACTTTGATGCTGAAAAGAATGATCTTATGTTTGTCCGTTTTTGGGTAAACGGTCATGAGGTTCTAATGCCTTTGTCTGAACTTGTGTACGGACTGAAAGACGGTAAAGACATCGAAGCTGTAATACCAAATGATACAAGTGAAGATAACAAGCTCGTAAACATGAACGAAGTCCTTGAGGCTATCGGGCGCTTGCAGGAAGTGACAACGCTTGCGGTTGCCAACAGAAAGGCGGTTGAAGCTACAAGGAAGAAGGCGCTTGAAGAAAGCAAGAAGAATTTGAACTTGAAGGACACCGCCGAAATTGAAGGCGTTGAACCCGGTACGGATACCGAAGAAATTAAGGTTTCCGAAACAAAGAAATTAAACAAAGTACAGGAGGCAGAAAATGTCTAGCAACAACATATTGCCGCAGACAAGCGGAGACTTGAGCATCGTACACTATGCTGACGCTCAAGGCAACGAAAACTTTTTTATCCGTGCATGGGCGAAAGGCAGCAAAGTACTTATCCCGTTGAAGGAAGTGATGGACGATGTGAACTCGTCAATCGAAAACATCAAGAAACTTATCCCGGAAGGAACAAGCGAACAGAACCCGCATGTAAACAACTTAAAGCTCTACAAGGAGTTGCACCGCGTACCCAACGGCGGCACCTTGCTTGCAGGTGCGAAAGTTGGCGACATCCTTTGGGTGGACCCGGAAAACGGCGACAAGTACTTCTTTGACAAAGCCGTCTATCCTGTATCGCAGGCAGTCGCTGACGGGCTTGAATCCGTTGGCGTGGTGGCGGACGTTGACGGGCGAAAGCTTCTTATTCTCCACAAGGACGAATCCACCGATTTGCAGTTCGCCAACTGCTGGTTGTTCAAGGTAACCGGCATACATCTTGATGGCACGACCAACACGCTCAATATGCAGCAACACGCATCTAACGATTCCGCGGTTCCGGCAGGAACATTCACGGACAACATGTCCACCACGCTTGCCGAGTTCTGTACGGCGCTTGATACGTGGCTCCGCGAGCACCAAACCGTGGCGGGCGCTTCCGAAACAAATTGGCATTGTGAACTCATGCCGGACGCTGACGGTGTGGACTCTTGCTTCATCGTTGTCGATACTAACCGTTGGCAAAACCGTCTTTCGCCGATTGCAAGCGGTTCAACGGCAACAGCTGAATTCTATATGTGGCAATTTGTAAAGCAGAACACAGACCGAACTACGTTATTACGCAACAACGGGTCTAACGTTTATTACGCCGGATGGAACAAGGAACAACTTATCGAGTGGTTCAGCGACCAAACACATTCCTCCATTTCCCCGACAGATGACCCGAACGGCACGGGACTTCTAAACAAGTCGGACTTCGAAGGCTCAAGTTATCCGAATGTCAAGGCGGCATATAACAACGACTATACAACATACATCGAAGCCATGATGATGAAGTGGCCTAGCGCAACGGGTTCGCAAGCAGTATTTGATGGAACAGGTCCAGCTATCGGTGCCGCTCTCGGAACTCATACCCACAAGAACCTTAGTGGAGAAACTGTCTACACGTTCACCGCTAACAGATACTCTTATACGAGAGCCACGGAAGCGACACGAAAGAGCGATGACCTGGGCGATGGTAGTTGGTATTTGCCGGACGTTGTAGACTCGTTTAAGGTGTTTTCAAAGATGAAAGTTGACGGTACGGACGCTATAAATGATAGTTTGTCTGAAATTTCATCGCGGCGCTCGTTGTCGGTGTCACGCTGGTGTTGCTCGCGTTCTTTCAGTGTTTCCGGTTGGATAACACACTTAGGGGGCCATTTAAATTATCCGAGCTTCGATGCCAAAAGTAGGGTTTGTGCTGTTGCGCTGTTGGAATATTAACTTATAAGGAGAGACACTATGCAAAAACAAAATTTTTTGGACCCGCAAATCAGCGGAAACAACAACATCGTTAAACTTACAGACGCACTTGGAAATCCAAATTACTTTGTGCGCTCTTTCAAGCAAGGCGCCGAGGTACTTATTCCTTTGGCGGATGTTATCGGGTATGTTAATGCTAGTACGCAAGACATAAAAAGCGTCATCCCACCCGACACATCGGCAGAAAACCAGCTCGTCAACGAAAAAATATTAAACAACATTGCGCCTGATTTTAAACCGTCTGTAGCTTGCGAAGTTGGTAAAACTTATTGGTACAAAGGAAACTTGTACGAATGTGTTACTGCTCACACAGGCCCGTGGGTTGCGGAGCATTTTTCTCAAACGAGTGTTGATGCGCTGTTTGCTAAAAATTTTACAATAATAGATCTCAACGATATTAGCTATTGGGTTAATGGCGAAGTCAAATCTGGAACGGGTTACGTAAACCCCGATAATCATACACGACTAGCCACTAAGATGATACAGTTTGACCCGACTGCTGTACTATCGTTTGTTAAAAAAGAAGGGGTGTCGTTCGACTATTCGATATATTGCTATGACAAATATAAGAGATACTTGGGCCATAAGGATGGGAAGTTATCCATAAGCGAAGCAGTGCATGACTATCCTGCTGCTGTTTGGTTTAGGCTCGGTCTGATCCAAGTTAGCGGTGTTACCCCGGTAAGTGCCGCCAATATCGGTAATATCGCCGTATTCGAAAAAACGCCATCAAAAAAATATGCGCTAATGTCCGAATTTTCAGCGTTAGAGAGTTCGGATAAGCTGTCCGGTAAAATTTGGTACGCTTGCGGCGATAGTTTTACAGAAGGCGCGGTGGATGATTCGCCAATGCCAAGTGGCATGTATGCGGGCAAAAAACAAGTGTATCCATACTTTATAGGCAATAGGACTGGAATGGAAGTGCACAACATTGCCGTGAGTGGAAGCACGATTGCATATATAGAAGGGACATCGACAGCGTCTAATTGCTTTACTTATCCTATAACCGGTAAACTATACACTATTCCAGAATACGCAGAATACATCACGCTGAAATTTGGTATAAACGACAGTCACCAAAATGTGCCGATAGGTACGATTGACGATGATACAAATGCGACACTATATGGAGCGTGGAATGTCGCTATATCATACCTTTTGAACAAGTGCCCGTTTGCGAAAATTGGCGTCATTGTGACGAACGGGTGTGATTCTCCCGAGTATTCCCAGGTGGGAAAAGACATCGCTAAAAAGTGGGGTCTTGCTTACCTTGATGAAAATTTTGGATACGAAGTACCTCTCTTGCATAGAGTAAACGGAAAACCATTGGTATGTGCAGAAGCGCACCAAAATCGCCTAGAAAATTTCCGAGTGTCTGAAGTTAATACTCACCCAAATGATAAGGCTCACGAGTACGAAAGTACATTTGTTGAAGCTTGGCTCCGAACGTTGTAATGATATTAACAAAACGGTGAATCTATGTCAAATTCCAATTACAACGAAAACGAAAAGTGGCGCAAGTTCTTACAGCCTGTCATCACCGGCCTTATAGCTATGATGACCGCGGTTGTGGGTTACTTGCAGTATTTGCAGAAACAAGAGAGCGACAGGCGTGATTCCCGAATTGCCGTTCTCGAAGTGCAGGTAAGCGAGCAATCAAAGCGCAGCGACAAGTTTGATGTCGATATAGACAACTTCAAGGCTCTACTATCGGACATACGTTCGGACGTGTCATTTATCCGAGGGAAGATGGAGAAGCGCTGATGTGGATTATTACGCTGCTCATGGTGCTAGGCACGCTAAACGCGGAGTTTACCGATGATAAAGAAAGCCTTGATAACGTCAAACGCGATTAACTTGGTCATGTTCGTGTACTTTATCCTGGAGGAATTATGAGTAGAACAAAATGCACGGTCAAAAGCGTAAAGGCTTCGCCGTTCATTACAACATCCGGTCGCCCGTTTACATTCTTGGGTACCGCGTGTATTTCAATAGAACTGGTACGAACCTATACGGACGACAAAACCGAAAAAGCGTTGCTTAACATAAAAATTCGTCCCGGCTACAAAACGGACGGGGCAAGCACATTTTTTCCGATTTCGTTGCTTGTGCCGCAATGGGTTCCAGGTGACGACAATTACAACGCCGCCCCGGTTGCTCACGATGTGCTGTACATGCTCGGCGGTATAGTCGATGGTGTACACGAGCCCGTGAAGTTAAGCCGCGAAGAAGTGGACGACATTTTGCGCGGCGTTTGGCGTTGCTGGGGAATGTCCCGCTTTGTTGCAGGGTGCGCAGACAAGGGCGTCGAGGTTTTCGCGGGAGGAAAATATCACTGGGGCAATGATTGCTATAACGTGCGCCAATTTGTTGATGTAAAATGGGAGGTGGCTGCATGCTCACGCTAGTCCGCTATACTCGAACAGAAACGGCCATTCTAGGCTCTCTTTACCTGAATGGTGCTTTTGTCTGCTACACGCTCGAAAACGAAGCCAAGGCGATTCCGTGCGGCATGTACACCGTGCATAACAGTAAGTCACCGAAGTTCAAGCGCGAGCTTCCGCTTCTTACTTCGGGCAAGGTAAGCGCAAGCCGCGGGATTCGTATTCACGTTGGGAACACGGCTAAGGACTCGCAGGGTTGTGTGCTCGTTGGCATGACAAGAGAGGTACACCTTCTCGGAGGCTCGAAGCTCAATGAGTCAAAGAACGCCGAGACGATGGTAACGATGATTTGCCGTAACGAATCGAATCTTGTCATTGTCGATAACTACAAGCAGGGAATGACGGATAAATGATATTCACGATTCCTTACGACACGCCGAGCAAGAAGAACAGCCGCATAGTAAACAGAAGGACTGGCCGTAGCTTTCCAAGCAAGGCTTACAGCGATTGGCATGTTAAGGCCTCTCTTTGGATAAGGACGCACTACTCGATCAATGCTTTGGGCAACGGGCCGTTCTCGGTCAGCATGGCTTTCAATCACGGCACGTTGCGCAGGTGCGACAGTGACAACAAGGCAAGCTCCATTCTGGACTTGCTTGTCGATTTGGGCGTGATAGAGGACGATAGCTGGCAGGTAGTCCGCAGCCTTAGCGTAACGAACTATTACGAGAAGGCTATGCCTAGCGTAACGGTGAAGATTTTCCCATATACGGAAGAATTTATAAGCAAGTAGAAACCAGTAGTCGGGGAGACTACAAAAAAAGGCCCTCGGTGGGAAACCATCGGGGGCTTTTTGCGTACAAAAAAAACGCTCGACAATTAGTATTGTCAAGCGTCAATTAACAAGAGGTATCAAACAATATAGTCATTGCTGATGATTGATAAATCAATATAGCAACGTAAACTTTATTTGTCAAGCGTGCCTTTCTCGTCCTGGAAAACGAAAGGTAAATTTAAATGAATAAAATCATTTGCCCGTCGAATTAGTTACGTAAACATGAAGCGGTTTAATGTCAGGTCCTTGACTTAGCACAGTACCGACAACAGCAGTGACAAAAACTAAAACAAGAAGCGCTAAAATGACGGCTATAATAGTTTCTTTTTCTGCTCTGACATGATATTCTTCGCATCCAAGTTTTTCAGCTTCCGAAATACGTTCTATTGCTTCTTTTTCAATTTCTTTTTTATCAATTCTAAAATTTTCGTTATTACGCTTCAATAGTGCGTTATCTTCTTCTAGCTGTGCTATCCTTGCATTCAGCTCGTCCGCATACTGCTTGCGCATGACGAGCGTGCTTTGAGGGTATTTGGCGTAAGCATCGCCAAGCGTCTCGAAATTGTCATTTTCTGCCATAACCTAACCTTCTTTACTTTTCCCCATTATCCGATGACGTTCCCCATTCGCCGGAGTAGATGCCGTAAATGTTCATGCAATGCGGGGCGTTTGTCTCGCCTGCGTAACGTTCCGTAAGGACGCGGACTTGAAGCCTGCTGGGGCGTGTATAGGTTCTGTGGATTCTGTACCACGTTTCGCGGCAAATGTTGACGAGTTCCGCATGGTCGTTCTCGATGTCGATCGTTACGGCTTGCGGCTCTGCATTATCCGTCCTTACCGTTTCCGTTGTCTGTTGTTGCTCCTGCTTTAATTTGCTTGCGAGAGCGTTTGTGAAGAATTGTGCGTTGGCGAAAGTGGCGAGCAATGCCACGGTCATTATCAATTTGGTTCTCATTGAATTTTCTCCTTTATTTTCAGCCGTTCTTTGAACGTAATAATCTTTTCCAGGTCTTGGCAGGCATGCCAAGGATTAATCCAGCGGTTAATCATGAGGACAAGCTGTACATCGCTCGGGCATTCGTTCTGGTGGTCCATGCGGTGAGGAGCTACAATTGCATAAAGCTTCTTTGCTTTTTCTAGACGCTGTTTATCATATTCTGTTAGCGCCATTGTTTACCGTTCCTTCTTGAAAAATAGTTTTCCTTCTGGAGTTATCCATAATGACGGCCTGTTTCCGTCAGCCAGCTCGTTAGCGTTTTCGTGGCACAGCTTGAGCCATTGAATCGTATTCTTTGCGACTACTTTCGCCTTCTTGTCCTTTGCCATGCCTTCGGATTGCTCAATAAGCATGCGAATTGCGGCTCTGTAGCCTTCCATGAAGGCGATGTTTATGCGTTGCAAATCTTCACCTCCGTTATTTTTTCCCTAAATCCGTTTGCGCAGCATTCGCACAACGGCACGAACACGCGCATCCATCGCATGCGATACTCCTTGCACTTGCGTTCACGTCTGAACCACCAGCAATTCATGCGTCATTCCCCAGTGTGGATGATTACCGGCTTTACACCGCCTTCTATGGCGCGGATAGCGTCAAGTAGTGCATCTTCAAGGTCAAGATCAACGGCGCATATTCTATCAATCGAAGGCCTGCAAGCCGCCTTGTCGTAATCGTACACGCCTACTACTGCTGTCCTTGATTCTTTCGGGATTGTGTAGCCGACAATCGCATGGTCGAAATTATCCGGAAGAAGGACGGCGTTGCCTTCGATGGCTTCAGCTGCCTTGAGTACCATTTCTCGTTTATTCAATCTGAACTCCTTTTTTACACATAAAACTAGAATATGCGGAGGATGCAAGAAATTACTTTTTTATTACAAAAACATTACATTCAGAAAAGAGACTGCTGGCAGTCCTTTTGTGATCCATCGTCGTAGAATCTCCCCATAAGTTCGCGGTATTCGTCCGCCGTGCCGTTGAAGTAGAGCTTTTCCTTCGTCGTAGATTTTGACGAGCCGACCGAAGCCGCCATCAACTGCGTTTTTTCAAATTAAGCGACGCAAGTAAACGGGGCATCGTATTCACTTAAAAATGCGTTGATTTTTTAGTCTGTTTTAAGTGACTTGAAAAGGTCATAGAATCTGTCGTGATCGAACTCAAAATCGTACTTGTTTGTACCCTTGTACGGTGGGTCGAAATAGACTACATCGAACCCCTTATAGTCGATGTCGAAGATGTCCAAGCGTTCCAAGCGTTCCAAGCGTTCCAAGCGTTCCAAGCGTTCCAAGCTCTGTAATCTTTGCACGAACTCCAATTTTTGAAGGCGTCCGTCGTCATCTTTCTTTGTCATGATGTCAAAGAACTTTCTGTAATTGCTTCGTCTTTCGGATAATGTCGGAGCGGTAAGCATCTTTTCTGCTATCAGCTTGTAATCTTCGATTTGTTCGCCGTACAGATACGTTTTCCCGTCGTTTCCGAAGCTCGCGCAATACTTGTTCAAGCAGTCCTGGATGTCGAAGTCGCCGTTCTCGATGCGTTGAAGGCTGTTGTAAAAGTCAACGCGAGAGCACGGTGCTGGGTGCTCGTAGTCGATTTGCCCCTTGTGTATAAGTACCGCGTCAAGCAAGGTAATCGTTGCCTTGTTCAAGTCGTTTCCGACAACGGAATCCCATTTTAGGCTCATTGCCGCCGCCATGAGGAAAGCACCGCCTCCACAGCAGGCGTCTAGTATGCGACCGCCTGGAGGTAGCTTCTTAACGATGTCCTCCGCTATCGCGGCCTTAGATCCCTTGTATGGTAAACCTAGAGTTATCTTCGCCATAAGTCA